>JBATMM010000075.1:0-6854 GCA_049289835.1 Saprospiraceae bacterium
TCAACCGAAAAGACTGGAACCTCAATTGGAATGCAGCCCTCGAAACCGGTGGCGTCCTGGTAAGTGATGAAGTAACGATCAGTTGCGATATCCAATTAGTCAAGTCCGCTGAAGAAGTGGTGACTGCGGATGAGGTGGTTGTGATACCGGAGTTACATAAATAGAAAAACGAATAAATAAAATGGGGTCGTTGTTGCAAACAACGACCCCATTTTATTTATAAAAAAAGGGCACACGTTCTCCTTCGTATGCCCATTCACATTCAAAACAAACTCAAGCACGATATTTGTCTGAACTTCAACTTGGGGTTTATATGGGATGTGGAGAATTCAATTCTTAATTTGATTTATTCAGCTTAATTGTAAACACACCGGTGTTGCCAAGTTTTATAGCCGCGAAATATTGTCCTGAAGGATATTTATTCGCATTCCAGGTCACTTCGTAATCACCCTCTACCTGTGATTCATCTACAATCGTCTCAACTCTTTGTCCTTTCTGATCATAAATCGTCACTTCAACTTTACCGGATGAACGCAGATGATATTTAATCAATGTCGATTCCATGAAAGGATTTGGCTGACTAACTGCAAATACATCTGGTGAACTCAAACCAATCACACCCGTAGTTGATGGAGGTAATATCGCAGGTTGTGTATAATCATTTGGTTCGCCTGAACAGAAACCTGTACCGGAATGAGGAGCAGCGACATATGGAAACTGGATCTGTAAAGGCACATCATTTTCGCCGATCTTTGTATCATATGAAAGCACACTCAGCAGTTGAGGAGTAACCGGTGAATTACCAGGAACATAATCATCATACCAAAGTCCAATCGCCGCAAGTACAACGCCACTAACAGCCTGCAACTCAATTCGCGTCACATCATCTTCAAGACGACGTCCGTTTGGAAAGCCATCCATATTCGGTATGAATTGCAAATCTGTTGTAGCGGTATAATTCGGATCTGTCAAACCTAAAACAGCAGCCCATACAAGACCCAGTGAACTGAAATTAGGATCATCACGACGAGTCGCTGGTACAGCCATATTTAATCTCAACATATCACCTCCGTTTGGAAGGAAGTTATTGATGAATGGCTTACCGGCTGCCAATGGATTTCCATTTTTACCTGTAGCTAATTGATAAGGAATTAAATTCGGAACACCTGTATGAAAAATAGGCCATAAGTCTACAGATCTGGGTGAAGCAGGAGCCGGTAATAATAATGTTCCGAAAACAGCATCATCCAAAGCAGTTCCTGCAACGCCAGCTGTGCCTTTCACACCATAAAGACCATCACCTCCATTGCGGAAGTTGAATGATCCTAATGAATTACCCTGAATACGAAGAGGAGCAAAAGCAGGAACAGCACCACCAAACTGACTGTCATCCATATACAATGCCAACTCAGGATTGTAAAAGAATTTTCCAAATTCATTGAGGTGTGCTAAATCCTGATATGGTGTGAGCGCATTCCAAAGATCTTTATAACCGATAGGAATAACCGCTTCATTCGTCAATGGCATACCAAGTCTTGAAACCTGTACCCAATCACCACTGTAGGATTCGCTGCCTGCGATATTGAGTGTCCTGATGGTTTGACGTGAAGCTGAAGCCCATACACCAATCACAAAATCAGGATCAAGTATGCTTGTAGCCTGAAGTTCAGTTTTTCCGTTTTTCTGCAATAGCTTGATTGGAATTTTTATGGCAATCGTAGAAACGTTTAGACAAGCTACACCATCATACTCCTTTCCACCCTGACGTGGCAGATCACCGAGATCAAATACACCACCGAGATCAACAAAGAAAGGATCATCAGTAGGGCCGCAAAAAACTTTTTCACCGGCAGCTGTTGATGTGATCGCATCTGTCATCAATTGAGCATATGTTGTATTGAGACCTGCAGCTCCTTCAATAGAACGTGGACCGATATTATTAGGTGGAACAATTCCATCAGTGATCACAGTTTCAAAAGTTGCTCCACCATCGTTACTCTTTTCAAGCGTATAGGTTGTCTTATGATTCTGAGCACCGAGACGGATATAGAAGAAAGTTGTAGGATCTTCATTTACTTTATGAAATGTAAATCTGTATATGATATCATCTCCCGGCGTTGCAATATTATTGTCAATGTGAATTTCATACCTGATGTTTTCACCGAATCCATAATAATTCGGACCCCCATGAGGTAATTGCATCGGCACATAAGATGCAATGATCGTCACCGTACCCGGATCATCAGGACTTACGAACGCGTAGAGGTCAGTATTATCAGCCAGCGGATCATTGGAGATCAGTGGGGCTTCGCGATGACTTGATGCCATGATATTCTGCATCAAACCAAGAAAGAGAAGTATAAGAAAAAAGTATTTATTTTTCATGATTGTTGATTCAATAGTTAGTAGATAGTGTGATTAAGATTATTCAGTTGGTGCATGTGTCTCCGTACCTCTCCATGGCTCAGCCAGGTAAGGAAATGATGATGTGAATGCAGCATCATTAGCTTCAACTCCTGTCGAATACTGAAGTACATTGACAAGAAGGTTTGTCACAGGTGATGCAGAACTTCCGGGTGCATAGTCATCATACCATAATCCGATAGCCGCTAAAACAACGCCACCAACAGCCTGCAATTCAATTCTGGTCACATCATCTTCAAGACGACGACCATTTGGAAATCCATCCATATTCGGAATAAACTGGAGATCAGCAGAACCGGCATATGTCGGATTTGTAAGACCTAATACTGCTGCATAGACTAAACCCAGACTGTTGAAATTAGGATCATTTCTGGGTGTCGCAGGAACAGCCATATTTAACCGTAACATGTCACCTCCGTTTGGAAGAAAATTATTTATGAATGGCTTGCCTGCTGCAAGAGGATTGCCATTCTTACCTGTTGCTAACTGATATGGAATCAGATTTGGAGCACCTGTATGAAATATAGGCCATAGGTCAACTGATCTTGGTGAACCTGCTTTTGGAAGTAATAATGTTCCAAAAACCGCATCATCCAATGCTGTACCTGCCAATGCAGGATTGCCTTTCAAACCGTATAAACCATCATGACCATTTCTGAAATCATATGATCCTAAAGAAGCTGATTGGATACGAAGGCCACGAAATGCAGGTACTGCACCACCAAATTGGCTATCATCCATGTAAAGTGCTAATTCAGGATTGTAAAAGAAATTGCCATAAGTATCAAGATTGCCAAGATCCTGATATGGGGTTTGGAAATTCCACTCATCCTTATAGCCGATTGGAATCACTGCTTCATTAGTCAGTGGCATACCAAGTCTTGAAACCTGTACCCAATCACCACTATCATCCGGATCATTACCATTGGTCTGCAATGTGCGTATTGCTTTACGACTTGCAGAAGCCCATACACCAATGACAAAATCTCCATCGAGAATGCTTGTTGCCTGGCTTACATTTTTTCCATCTTTCTGAAGAAGGCTGATTGGAATTTGTAACGCAATCGTATGTACATTATATTTTGCAATTCCATCTCTGACTCTGCCGCTTTGACGGGGTGAATCCCCAAGATCGAATACACCACCCAGATCAACCCAGAAAGGATCATCAACAGGGCCACAAAATACAGACTCACCCTGTGGAGTATTTGTAATCGCTGCAGTCATCAATGAATGATAATCTGGTGCAAATAAACCTGCGCCACCTTCTATCGAACGAGGTCCGATATTATTAGGAGGTACAACACCATTCGAAATGACGACATCGAAACTGACACCTCCATTAGTGCTTCGTTCCATTGTATACGTGGTCTTTAGATTTTGAGCACCTAAGCGGATGTTGAAAAATGTAGTCGGATCTTCATTGACACGGTCAAATGTAAACCGGTAGATGATGTCATCACCCGGAGTAGTCACATCATTGTCAATATGAATCTCATACCGGATATTCTGGCCAAATGAAAAATAATTTGGACCACCATAAGGGAGCTCTGCGGGAATGTAATTGGCTATGATCGTGATCATATCCGGATTGTCAGGACTTCTGAAGGCATAGAGATCGGTATTGTCTGCCAGTGGATCATTAGAGATCAAAGGCGCTTCCCTGTGGCTGGACGCTGAAAGGGAAAAGGCCAGAAAAAGCAGTATACCACTCAGTAAGCTGGCCTTCCGGCTGATCAAATGAAAGTAATGGTTTGTACTCATCATGTTTGGTTTGGAAATAGGTTAAAAAATCATTTGAAATACAATGCGATTATATATTTGGATTTATATACGAGAAGGAATATGGACTTGGATTTAAAATTTGAAATTTTTATCAAAAAAATATCTGAGAGATCCCTATGCAGGAAATTGGAATCCATAATTTTAGTAAAAAGATCAACTTTTGACCATGGGCAAAGATGGTAAGCTCGCCGTGTCTGACGCTTACACAATTACAGATTAAGATTATATAATTTATTACTTAGACAAAAAGCTGAAAAGTTAGACAGGATTAATTTTATTCCTTGCTAACTAAAATTCAATTTATTTTAATTCTTAAAATCTTTTATTTTAATGTTTATTAAAAATAAAATGTAGCACTACCTTTTATAAAAAATGGAGTACCCGGAGTATAATGTAATTCGGATACCGGGAGAGGTTCATCAAAGAGGCGACTTTCAGTATCAAACTGGGCTTCATTCCAATCCACATTCAGGATGTTCTCTAATGATATACCAAACTCAGCTTTTTTTGCTGTGTAAGTCACACCTCCATCCAGAAGGAAATAACCAAGGGCCGTCACTGTATTATTTTCATTAGCAGGACGATCACCTACCCAACGATACCTGAGACTGGCATTTAAACCCTTACCAAATTTTGTTGTGATCCCTCCAATGCTCGTAAATGTAGGAGCCAATGGAATGTAATTCTCTCCTTCAGCACCATCACGACTTCTGGGGACCGTATAATTCATATCCATATCGAGGAACAGCCAATTTTCCAGCTGATATCGGGCAGAAAAATCTAAACCATATCTGCGTGTTTTACCTGAAGGTTCAACTACTGCTTCATCACCGACATACACAAACTCCTGATCAAGATCAAGAAACCAAGCGGCAAGATTTAAAACCATCTTTTTAAAAGGCTTAATAAATGTTCCAAGATCAGCACCATAAGCTTTTGGTAAAATATCAATCCCATCTTCAGGAACAACTACCCTTGCATCATTCGAATGAAATCCAATACCTGTCTTCAGATAGATCTGTACATTCTCATTGGCATTGTAATAAAAATTTAATTTCGGACTGAATGTATTGGCAGAAACTACCGGATGATCATAGAGGCTATCCAACAGATTGACATACCCAAAATTGAATTGATCGAAACGCAAACCGGCATTAATGGAGAAGCGATCGCTCACTTTCAATACTTCATCCACATATGCAGCGGCATTCAATTCATCGATATCGCCCAATGCATAATCACCAAGGAAAGTGTTGCGTTTCTGTGTATGCGCGAGTTCGCTGTTTTTTGTTTTATCAAAACGAATATTCATACCGGCTTCTGAACGTAAAGGCATGTTGCCCAAATAGCTTTCTTTTATATAGGATAGATTGTAACCAAACATATCTCTTCCTTCAGCCTGATGAATTTCATCACCATGGACAGGATCATTCTGAAAAAAGGTGAAGTTTGAAAAAAGGCTAAACTGATATCTTGTGTAATAAAACTGATTGCGCAACTGATCACCATTATCAAGGATTTTCAGGAGTTGAATATTGGCATTTGTCCTTGTAGTGTTGCCACCTTCATTATCATCAATGGCTCCAAATCGTTTGATCAGTCCGCTTTTAACAGCTCTGTCAGGAATCTGCCCTGAAGCTTCCCATCGGCTGGTGAATGTGGAAAGGGATATCGTCAAAACTTCTTTATCACCGATCAGACCGTTGTATTTGCCCATCAGATTAATCCGATTGAAGTGTTGAGGACTTTCAAACGGACCATTAGTGAATGTAAGGTCTGAGGCAAAAAAAGCATTGCTATGATTGTCCGGATTATTGCTGAGCAGAGCGATCAATCCAACAGTACGATATGTATCAAATCTGCCTGCTTCCACTTTTACAGAGCTACGGTCAAGTGCATTTTTTGTATTAAAATTAGCATACCCAGATGTAGTGAAGTCGCCTTGCTGAGTATAGTATGGCCCCTTATTAAAATCAACATAATCGATCAATTCAGGAATCAGAAAATGCAGATCCGCATAGCCCTGGCCATGTGCATGACTGACCATATTGACGGGCATTCCATCCACAGTAACACGAATGTCTGTACCATGATCAATGTCAAATCCACGCAGATAGATTTGTTCTGCCTTCCCTCCACCGGCGTGTTGCGCAGTCACAAGACCCGGTATCATCCTCAGGATATCCTGTGAGGAATGGGTAGGTCTCAATTCCAAATCAATCTTACTGATGATCGTCATCGTCTTTGACAATTCCCGCTGATTGTTGACAACTACTTCTGATAAATTGAGGATGGAAGGTTCCAGGCGGACCTCAAGGGCGACATTTGAAACAGCATGAACATTCTGAGTTTCGAATCCCAGGAATGAAATCATCAGATCATATTCTTGGTCAGGCAAGTCAGTAATTTTAAAATTTCCAAGTTCGTCAGTTAGGGTGCCTTTCTGAATGGAGGGGATAAAAACTGTAGCACCGGTGACAATCTCTCCGGTTGAGGCATCTGAGACACGGCCCATAATGATATTATGTGCAGATAGCCAAAAGGACTGAAAAAAACAAAATAGGGAGATGAGTATTAGTTTAGTCAAGTTGATCATTTTTGAAATTGTGCCTGAATAATCCTGAAAATCTGGTTTATATACGGCA
>JBATMM010000076.1:0-11525 GCA_049289835.1 Saprospiraceae bacterium
GGTGCGAACGTAACCAACACTCCAATATGAAACCACAAGGGTATGCCGATCAAAATACATCGCAAATATTTCGAAAGCCTTTTCCAGTCTGTAAACAAAGAAATAAACTTGCCTCTACCGGCATCCGTTTGTTCTAGTTGCTTATACAAATGTGATTCTCTCACGCTGAGTCGCAGAATCAGCAATAATAAACCAAGTACGCCACCGGCAAAATAACATAACCTCCAATCACCCAGAGTCTGGTATACCAGATTTGCAACGATAGCACCGAACAATCCAACGGATGCTACGATCATGGTGCCATATCCTCTTTTCGTTTTTGGAAGCGATTCTGTTACTAAAGTTATTCCGGCCCCAAGCTCTCCTGCAAGCCCTATACCGGCTACCAGGCGACAAATAGCGTAAACACCTACAGAATGCACCATCCCATTTGCAATGTTCGCCAAAGAGTAAAGAATGATAGAACCAAAGAGAACTGACAATCGCCCCTTCTTGTCACCAAGAATTCCCCAAAATATTCCACCCAGCAACATACCATACATCTGCATGCTGATCAGAAACTCACCTTGGTCTCTGTTTGCTTCACCTATGATCCCAAGATCCGTAAGGCTGGCTTTTCGAACAATGCCAAACAAGAGTATATCATAGATGTCAACAAAATAGCCCAATGCAGCAACAATAACAATAGGTGTCAACAGGCGAGTTGAAACAGGTTTTTCTTCTTTCATCTTCTAAATCCGAAATTCAGTGTCGCGAATTAATTTCAAAAACGAAAAGATACTACTCGCAAAGGATAAATTCAAAATCAAATACCCTTACCATCAAACGTTTTCATCAGAAATAAAAAAAAAAGAACCACAAAAGAAATAGAACACATAGAAAATTAGAAAATAGCAACTCCCCCGGTTGCTGAGCTGTAGCAAGAGATTGAGTACAAGAAAGTCGAAGCATCAGGGGGTGGGGGTCAGGAAAATCAATCACCCGTAATCAACGCCGAAATTTTCCACTTTCCGGAAGATTCCTTATAAAGAAAGAGCCGTGGACCCATAAGGTTATACACAAATCTCCAGTTGACCCAACCTGTCTTATCCTTTCCGTACGTTTCAATCTTATACCATTCAGGTTCTCCTATCCCATTTGCTCCGGACGTGATTTGTAATTCTTCTTTTGGATCCGTTAAGAATCGAACGATATCATACGTCAATTGCGATACAACCTTACCATTGATATCAGGTTTAGCTCTGAGATTCACATTTTTACCGGTGATGACACCCATATTATAAAAATCATCTTCGATGCTCAGATCGAGAGCATACGTATAGGGAAATACAAATTGAAATTTTCCTGAATGGTCAGCTGTGTCATGAAGAAAAACACCACCCATTTCAATGACTCTGGAAATAATACGCCAAAAATCTGAAGAATCATTATCCACATCCCACGTCTTAATAAAGGAATCCTTGTTCAATTCACTATCCAAACTACTTTCGGCATCATCTGCCAATGATTTCTTGACCCAGGCCTGATTCCTGTTTGTAACCGCTTTCTTCAGATCCATAACGAATGCAGACAGTGAAGGATCTGTATTGGTTTCATCTCTTGGCGGAAAGGGTTTTTGCTGCGCAGATACTAACTGGACCAAACAACAACAAATCACGATCAGGATATAGTTATTCATAAGACTTGTGCTTTCCTTTTATTTAATTTAAAGTACCCATATAAAGGTATTCCAATTAAGGTCAGGAAGATCCCAAAGACGGAATTGATTAGTATCGATTTTCCGGACACATAATTATTGATATCATTGATCAATGTGATAACCAGAAAAAATAAAGAAAATAATACAAACACACCTGGTACAAATGGATAACCCCACACTTTGTAAGGTCGATTGGTCTCAGGTAATTTTCTCCTCAGCACAAATAATCCAAACGCACTCATTCCATAAAACAAATAACTCACAAAGATGAGCATGTCCGTGAGCGTATCAAATGATCCGCTCAGGACCAATAAAGAAGTCCAGATTCCCTGTATCCATATAGCATTTGCCGGTGTAGTATATTTCGGATGAACCCTGCCCAATGATTTGAAAAATTGCCCGTCAGCAGCCATGGCATAAGTCACTCTTGCTGTAGCAAGAACGTTGCTGTGTGTCGTGCCGAATGTTGAAAGAATGACAATCAAAGCAATGATCCCTCCGCCAATACTCCCAAATGCAATTTTCATCGCATCAGATGCTACCATGGATGAAGAAGCCATTGAATCGATCGGTAGCATATAGAGAAAGGCCAAATTAATCACGACGTAAATAATAATACAAGCCACAACACCCAATAATAAACTCTTCGGTATATTTCTTTGCGGATTTTTTACTTCTCCTGCAACAAAACCTATATTATTCCATCCGTCATATCCCCAGAAAGCTCCGGATGTCGCTGCTACTATTGCACCTAGTAAGGCCCATCCTTTTGGGTTTATCGATGTTGAATGCTGGAAAAAATTAGCACTATGTCCACTATCCGAAAAAATTAACCCAATGACAATCAATCCAATTGCCGTTATTTTCAAAATCGTAATGATCACACCCAGATTGCCTCCGAGTTTTGAACTACGGCTATTGACATAACTAAGAAGCACCACAACAAAAATGGTCACACCCTTGACACCAATATTTTCCAACGGAAAAATGTGTCCGATAAAAGGAATAAACAAGTCAATGGATTTCTCCACTTCAATTGAAAGTCTTGGCAGGTGAATAAAATACTCCACGTAAGTCCCGAGTACATATGCAATGGAAGCAACTCCTGCCGTATTAAAAACTGCGAAAGCAGCCCACCCATACAGGAATGCAATAAAATCTCCGTACATCTTTTGAAAAAAAACATATTGTCCACCAGTCTCCGGAAACATCGTCGCCACTTCTGCATTGCTCAATGCACCAAACAATGTAATGATCCCCGCTCCTATCCACACAGCTATCAACAATTGAGGGGAACCTAACTGAGCCGCCATACTCGCAGGTTTCATAAATATCCCCGAACCTATGATGCTCCCGATCACAATGGATACGCAAGCCCAAAGCCCAAAAGATTCTTTCAATTTCATGCGTGAGAGGTGAGAGAGTGAGACTGTAAGATAGTAAGACTGTAAGACTGTAAGACTGTAAGACTGTAAGACTGTAAGACTGTAAGACTGTAAGACTATTTTTTTTGATTAAAAAAGCAAAGCTTTTTTAATCAAAAAAAACTCATCCCGTTATGCTTAGGCTGTGCCTAAGCTTTCGCGTCGGCAAAACTCCGTTTTGCGTAAATGCGTTTTTGTATTTTAATCAACGTAAGTTTCCCTGATGATAGCTTTGAGATTAAGAATTGATTCTTGCGTTAATTGACCAACAATTTTAAAGATCCTCTTCCTGTCGAGAGTCCTTATTTGGTCGACCACAATCCAACTTACTTTACGCTCCATCATGACCTTTAATCGTGTGGGATACTTTTTAGACGTTGATGTTATCGGACATACAGTGACAGTCTGCAGATGCCTGTTCATTTCGTCCGGAGAAACAATCACACATGGTCGCGTTTTCCGGATTTCACTGCCAATCGTCGGATCTAGATTGACAATTACAATTTGATATTGATGAAGCTCCATATCTATTAATCCCAATCGTCCGGAGACAGTACACTATCAATCAACAATTTATCTTCCCCACCCTTCCTCATTTTTGAAAAAGCTTGATCCCAATCCTGTCTGGGCTTTGCAATTGGCTTTATAAGAATGGCTGCTTCTTCCATAATGAGATCAACTTCATCTTCAATCTTATATTTAGCCAAAAGCATCTTGCTTAATCTAATGCCCTTAGAATTACCAATTTTAATAATAGCGATTTTCATGTGCTAAATTTTATCAAAATTACGTACTTACAATGTAATTACAAAAATAATTCTATTTTTTAGTCAAATTAATTCCATTCCATAACAATTGCAGCCTACATCGAGTGCTGGAAGTCCCCTTTAGGGGATTTAGGGGCCCACTTCCTCCATCCCCACACCGATAGCACAGCATAAATAACATACAACAACGCAAACAAATACCCCTCACTTCGCCAATACAATCCGGTATACAACACATCAATCACAATCCAATAGACCCAATTGTGCAAATCCTTTCGTACCAAAAGTATCGTAGCCCACACCGAAAGCAATGTCAACGATGTATCCACATATCCGTATCGTGCATCCGCATAATGAATCAATAACCATGACAACGGATAACTGATGATCAATGTAAGAACAATAACCATCAAATGTCTTGTCCAGATCATCGTGACAATAGTCTTATTCCCTTCACCAGTTTTCGATATCATCCAGTTCCACAAACCTAAAAAACCAATCACAACATAGAATGCCTGCAAACCAACATCGGCCATCAACCTATACTCAGTAAAACTTTTCCAGGCGATACATGCGCAACTAACAATGCCGAAGACCCAGCACAAAGGTTTTTCATAAGCTGCTAAAATGACGTAGACTATTCCGGTGAGAAGCCCCGCCCACTCTAGGGCATCCTGATGAGCTATTTGTTCGACCAGGATGCTTAGATTCAAAGTAGAATGGAATATTGATCAGTCCCGCTTGATCCTATTTAGTCAGATCAAACTTATACTGCAGGATGTAATGTATCGGATGATGCGTCTTAGGATCACTCTGCTTGAGTATGACATCAATATCAGTGGTCTCCCCTATTTCTTTTTCCGTGCTATCGAATAAAGCTTTGATCACTCCTTTCTCTCCGGGCTTAAAAGTCTTATACTGTGGATAATCAAGTGTGGTACACTCACATGATGTGATCAATTCGATTTCGATAGGTTGATTTCCGGTATTCGCAAACAGAAAAGTCATTGCTTTCTTATCTCCTTTATGGACAGCGCCCAATTCAATCATTTTCTTATCGAACGTGAGTTCGATCTTAGGATCAGTGAGTGGAACAGTTCCTTTCGTAGGAAGAAGTGGATTACCAGACTTTACTTCATTTTTTTTTTGATCGCCGAGGTCTGATTTTTTGACCTCGATCGTAGTAGGACCTGCGATGATTTTGAACTCTGTGCGTCGATTAAGCCTGTGTTGTTCCTCAGTACAATCTATACCATTGATACACTCGTTGAGGATTTGATTTTCACCATACCCTACAGCCTCGATACGATTTTCCTTTATACCATGCGATACAAGCCAGTTCTTTGCAGACTGCGCACGTCGTTGTGAAAGACGCTCGTTGTATTCATCATTTCCACGGGAGTCTGTATGCGATGAAAGTTCGATGACCATATCCGGATATTGTTTCATGAGCCCAAGAAGAAATGTCAGATCCTTCTCGGATTCAGCGAGAATCTTGTCATCATCAAAGTCGTAATAGATATTATTCAGACGGATAGGCTCATTCATGGTGAGTGTCTCCATACCTGCTTTATCCTCAGGTTTCTTAGCCATCTTCACTGTCCGCTTGATCGTTTGATTAGCCACCATGCCGACAGTGTTGATTTCAAATTCACCGGGAGCGTATCCATCTTTTTCAATCAGGACTTTATATTTCTTATCCTTGTCAAGGCCAAATTGCGAATCATTGATTTTATCATTGACCTGTGATTCTGATTTACCTGTCTTTCCCTGATTGATTTCAAAAACCGTAACCTTTGCACCTAACAAAGGAACAGTTCCTTCGTATGTACTTGTAATAAGGTCTATGACTATATCGCGGATATGGAATTGATAAATATCGTCACAACAGGTTTTTGATTTTACAGAACGGGACAATTCATCGGGACGATTTGAAACGAGGAAACCTAGTTTGCCTTCTTCGTTGACAGAGAAAAACATATCGTCATATGATGAATTATATCCCTTCCCCAGGTTTTCAACCTTGCCCCATATCTGGCCATTCCAGTCTGTGCGAAAGATGTCAAAGCCACCAATGCTTGGATGACCATCGGAAGAGAAATACAATTTATCATTGAGATAAAAAGGAGTCTCTTCATCACGGGGAGTATTGATCACAGCGCCGAGATTGACGGGAATATCATATTTCGTATCTGATATACGATCTGAATAATAAAGATCATATCCACCAAATCCTCCCGGCATATTCGAAGAGAAAAACAAAACTTCTTTTCCAAACAACACACCTGGTGTAGGATGCTTCGCTAAATAATTTCCGTTGATCCCCATGATTTCTTCAGGTGGTGCCCAATTATCGCCTTTCGCCACACTGACGAAGATTTTGCTTTCAGTGACATCATTACCTGTCAGCCCGGATCTTGTAAAAAACAATCTTGAACCATCTGGTGATACACTTGGATTGCCGGTATGATAGCCATCGATATTTATTTTATCAGGCAGTGCTTTTGCGGCATCCCATCCTTCATCTTTTCCTTTATCAGACGTATACACTTTGAAAAAATAATCTCCTTCTTTACCATCCAGCACGATCAGATCTTTACGACGAAATGAAGAGAAATATAATTTTCCATTACTGCTTAAGAAAGGTCCTGAATCAGTGTAAGCCGAATTGACATTCTTTCCTGCATTCTCCACGACCAGATCGATAGGAGGTCTGGACTGCATGGCTAATTGTATTCCGGCTACTTCATTATCAGCCAGTGCCAGAAGACTATCATTGGCGACCAATCCTGCATAATGATTGAATGCATCGATCGCATCCTGGTATTTACCATTGACTTTTAGCACCTGTGCATATTGAAATACAGCCTGCGGATATTTGACACCCTGATCTTTCTCTACGATTTTCTGCAGCCAGCTTTCTGCGTGTTTAAAATCACGTATCCTGACATTGAGGTCAGCGATCTTGACAGCGGTCTCCGGATCACGCGTTTCTTTATACGCATTTTCATACCACTCCAATGCTGTATAATAATCCGGAATAGCCATGCTCTTCTCAGCCGTTTCCAACATCATTTTGACAGGTACCTCATCAAGAGGTTGCGCGGACAACTTCAATCCTAAAGTCATCAATGCAATAAAAAATAGTAATCTGCTCAACTTCATAATCAGAATCTTGGACAAAATATAATGGGATCCGGTTTTGGCCTTTTATAGACTTTACCTATGTACTGGGCGGCTAATTCAAATCCACCGACTGTACCACTTGCACCTGACAGAGGAGAAATGTTGACATCATAGCCCAGCATCACATTGATGCCTTTGATATCAGCACCAAGCATCACCTGAATAGCATCACCTATCCCAGCACCACTGCGATAGCCGAGCCCTCCTTTGAGGACGATTTCTCTTTCTTTACTATATAAATAATCAAGAAGGCCTTGCAATACAATTGTATTTTCAGGTGTCTTCATCACTTTTTGGAAACTGATGTTAGGGGAGAACCTGACTTTATTTGACATAACTCTTGATAATCCGGCTTGGGCAAATACTCTGGGAAGTAACCTGTAGTCACCGCCCTGTGTTATTACAGACCAGTCTGGCCTCCCAAATTTGTCTGCTGAAAAACCGATAAAGAATTCATCAGTTTTATTGAATTTACTTGAAAACTTTATTCCTCCTACATGATCCAGAAAGCCTTTTTTTTCTGCTTCAATGATTTTTTTATCAGGTGACGTGAAGGTAGAATTTGGATCCAAAAATTGCATCAATAGCTCATCTTCAAAATTCAGCGCATCTTTATTCTTTATTGACCGCTGGATAGCTCCTGTCTGGTATGCAATGGACAATACATTAGTACCTTTCTTATTCAATGCAAGATGATACGCAGCACTCACTTTAAAGGATGATTGCATTAGTCCACCGGTACCAGATTTGTCCGAATAAAAAAAGATACCGACGCCGACCCAGTCTGTTTTCTTGAATCCTCTGATCACGGGTGCATCGATGGAGAAAGTTGGGGTCATGAAGGCAGCGCTTCCGATCACACTTCTGTATTGATCCCTGTATAACCCTGACAAGCGATAGGATCCATAGAATGCTCCCGTATTAGCCGGGTTAAAGGCGAGGGGAGTCATATTCTTCAGGGTGAAATGGATATCCTGGCTTTTGGCAGGGCTGAATAGGAGAACCAGAATCAAGGCACTCAAGACCCGCAAAATTTGTCGATGTATCATCATATTATCTATAAGCGATCTTTCAACCGGTTTTATGATCTAATTTGCCTGCAAAATATCAATAATTAACGTTTTTCTATCCGGATGTCGCCTAAAGACCAAATTATATCCGCCGATTGCCACAGGAAGCTGAGTCTGATGCTCAGTTTACTTCTGTTTCTTTCTTTTTCAGGTGCTGCGCAAAAGGACACGCTTAAGTTTTGGGATATCCCGCCTTCCTTTCATCCGGGTCGGTACTGGACGGCTGCAGGAGTAAGTGCTGCAGGTTATGGTGTCGCTTTGATTAGTCTCAATGAGCTTTGGTATAAGCAATATCCCCGGACCTCCTTTCATTTTTTCAATGATGCTGAAGAATGGCAGCAAATGGATAAGGCAGGTCACCTCTTTTCAGCTTATTTCGAAGCGGACTGGACTCATGGCATTGTGCAATGGACAGGCGTGAAAAGAACACCTTCGATCTGGGCCGGCGCACTCGTAGGTGTCGGTCTACAGGCTACATTAGAAATATTCGATGGCTTTTCATCAAAATGGGGCTTTTCTATTTCTGATTTTACCACCAATATCGCGGGCAGTGCATTGTGGGCCAGTCAGGAATTTGCCTGGGACGAGCAACGGATCAGGGTAAAGGTCTCTTCTACATATCGGACATATCCTGATGAAATCATTGAAGGTGTGCCATCCGGTACTACTACTTTGAAAACAAGAACGAATGATCTTTTTGGAAAAAATATTTTACAATCATTTCTCAAAGACTACAATGCTCAGACGGTTTGGCTTTCTGTCAATATTCATTCCTTTCTGCCTGAAGAAAGTAAATTTCCAAAATGGTTAAATGTTGCATTTGGTTATGGAGCAGAAAATATGTTTGGAGGTTTTGAAAACAAATGGAAGATAGATGATATGGAATATAAATTATCAAACACACAGTATCCGCGTTACCGTCAAATCTTTATCTCACCTGATATAGATCTGAGTAAAATAAAAATAAAGAGCAAGCCATTGAAGACATTAGTGTGTATGGCCAATATTTTTAAAATCCCTGCACCTGCTTTGGAGATCAATGGGCGAGGTGGAGTGAAGTGGAAGTGGATGTACTATTAGAGAGTAACGAACAACGAGTAACGAATAACGAGTTAAGGATAAAGTATAACGGATAATTTATAGCGGATAACCTGGAAAGATTTAAGTATTTCCTGTTTGGATAGTTGATTTGACACCAGGTAAATTTATAGAAAATGCCCTTATTCGGATGCCGGATTAAGGGATGCCGGATACCAGACGCATGACACAAAAAAATTCGGCCGCAAGAAATAATGAAATACACCTGTTTGGTGAGGTGCATTACAAAAGTCCCCTTCAGGGGATTTACGGGAAGATCGCTCGCAAAGACGCAAAGTAAAATATCTATTTGGTGAGTTGCATTACAAAAGTCCCCTTCAGGGGATTTAGGGGCAGATAGCTCGTAAAGACTCGTAAAGGCTCACTCTCTCACTTGTCTCACTAAAGTATCCACTGAAACAAATAATAAAATCCAAGCGCGCCAACAAATGTAACCGGAAGCGTAAGTAGCCACGCCATCGCGATAGTCATAATCGTACTCCTCTGAAGATTCTTCACGCCTCCCATACCCACCATGCTACCGGCGATACCTGAAGAAAGTACATGTGTAGTACTCACCGGCAATCCATAACCACTGCTCAATCCTATCGTAGCCGCAGCGACTAATTCCGCAATGGCTCCTTGTGCATACGTGAGATGTGTCTTACCAATTTTCTCCCCTATCGTCACCACAATTCTCTTCCATCCGATCATGGTTCCAAATCCAAGTGAAAGTGATATCAACAGAATGGCTTCGATGGGAGCATAATCTGTAAAATCTTTCAACATCGAAAATCCCTTTTTAAATTCTTTTTTCCGATCTGCATCCGGAAGAAATTCAGGATCATCTAACAATGGTTTTATTTTTTTTGAAAAGGCCTGGATTGTTTTACGTGTTTTAATACGCTCGCCTTTTTCTTTGCTAATCAAAAGAGGAACCTCTTGCTCCAGTTCATCAAGTGAAGACAACGCTTCATGATGAGGATCAAATATTCCATCCACCTTGTATTGATTGGTAGCTTCTCTCATGGTGGTGATCGCCGTCTCCATCTTATCCATCCTAATTTCCGGATTTAGTGCATAGTATCCCGGCAGCATGGCCAACAAAACAATCATCATGATACCCACACCTTTCTGTCCATCATTATTACCGTGAAAAAAACTCACCAGTGTACATGTGGACAATAAAATAAACCGGATCCAGAGCGGAGGAGGCTGATTATTATTTTGCGAAGGGTCTTTAAATATTGCTTTGTTTTTAATAAATGTTTTGAATAAAAATAACAGCAGTATTACCGCTGAAAATCCAAATGCAGGTGATAACAATAATGAAAGGCCAATTTCCTGCGCTTTATGCCAATTGACACCATGACCCCCATGCACCCAAAAGAAACCCATGCCCGCACCAAGAATAGAACCGATCATCGTATGCGAACTTGAACATGGGATACCAAGAAACCATGTAGCGATGTTCCAGGAAATAGCTGTCAGTAATACGGCAAAAACAATAGTTATATTTTCGGCTTGCGACATCGACATCATCTCGGCGACTGGAAGCAAATTCATAATGCTCATGGCGACTGCAATACCTCCGAGCCAAACACCAAGGAAATTCCAGCTTCCTGACCATATCACAGCAGCCAGGGGCTTAAGAGACTTGGTATAGATGACCGTCGCCACAGCATTGGCTGTATCATGGAATCCATTGACGAATTCAAAAGCACAAACCGCTATAATCGCGAGAATTAAAAAAATAAGATTTGTGGTAGAAAGTTCAGCTAGCGCCTGTTGAAGCATAAGGAGGGTTGGTCTTAAAAAAAAGCAGTCGCCGCAAATTATTGAGTTCTTTTGAAACTTGGGCATTCAGATCCATACCTAGATATATAAAATATTAGTATCTGAATTCCCCGTAAAGTTACCTCAACCTTTCATGTCTATCGATTCCAATATTCAAGATATTGTTAATTCGGCATCTGTATCACACCTTTTTGTTTACACAGATTTTACATTTCAGTAGATACTGATTAGACAAGTGGTGAATAGTGAATGAAAGTAATGTGAATCCTCTCTCATTGTCTTACTCTCCCACCCTCTCACTTCTCTCACCATCTCACTCTCTCACTTCTCTCACCTTACAGAAACTCACGGTTCGCCGGATCATTATAAGTCTCCTCCCCTTCCCACTTTGCAATAACTGCAGATGCAAGACAATTGCCGATCAGGTTAACACTGGTTCTGCCCATATCCATAAGTGCATCAATACCGAGGATAAGGAATATGGGTTCTATAGGCAAACCAAACG
>JBATMM010000077.1:0-5805 GCA_049289835.1 Saprospiraceae bacterium
GAAGATGCAGCCCAGGCACATGGTGCTGAATACAATGGACAAGTCGCGGGTAGTATCGGACATATGGGCTCATTCAGTTTTTATCCAGGAAAAAATCTTGGAGCATATGGAGATGCAGGTGCGATCACTACGAATGATGAGGAGTTATATAACCGGGCTTTTAAAATAGCCAACCATGGCCGGACAAGTAAATATGATCATGAAATCGTCGGACGGAATAGCCGCATGGATTCTTTGCAGGCTGCTGTTCTATCTGTGAAGCTTGCACATCTCAGGGAATGGAATAAAAGCAGGTTTGAAATTGCAAAGAGATACATTCAGCTTTTGGAAAATATTGAGCAGATAACATTGCCGGTCATCAATGCTCAAAGTAAAAGTGTATTTCATCTCTTCGTCATTCGCGTACCTAAAGAAAGGAGAGAAGATCTGATGAAATATCTTGCCAAACATTCTATCGAGACAGGCATCCATTACCCGATTTCACTTTCAAAGTTAAAAGTGACTACGGAGCAGTTAAAAATAGTTACAAGTTGTCCTGAATCAGAGAAAGCAAGTGAAGAAGTTGTTTCTTTGCCCATGTATCCTGAACTAACGGAAACTCAGCAGGAATATATCTGCAATCATATACAGGATTTTTTTTCTACCTAAAAGACCAACAACTTTTACATGGGTGTAATCAAGAGACAAGGATTTAAATTCAGTGTCATTAGCATCGTGGGGGTTGGGTTAGGGGTGATCAGTACACTGTTCATTTATCCAAATGCCCTTGAAATGGTAGGACTTTTCAGGGCACTTTACGATGCTTCTGTATTGGCCTCTATTCTGGTATTACTTGGGAGTCCTACGGCGGCTGTTCGGTATTTTCCAAAATACAATGTTGAAGGATCAGGTGACAGGGGATTTCTGACATGGCTTTTAATGATTGCCGGAGCCGGGTTTGTTATTTTCCTGATCTTATTTCCATTCTTAAATAAACTTTTGATCCGTTATGTTTTTAATGACCAGAATAAGCTATATGAGGACTTTATCATTTATATTATTCCGTTGACCTTTTGTGTTGCCTTCTCCAATTTATTAGGTCGATATATTTCAAATTTCAGGCGAATTGTAATTCCTGCTTTGTTTGAAAACCTGGCTATTAAAATCACATTGCCGGTCATCATCCTGATCTTTCTTCGGGGCTGGATCAATGCTGAAGGGATTGTCATTGGTGTTGTTCTTTCTTTTTCTCTCGGTATGATCGGTATGTTCTGGTATCTTCTTTCTCTCGGCAAATGGAGATTATCAAGACCGGAAATACTTAACGACAAAGATGGATTGAAATCCTATTCAAAATTTTCAGCTTTTAGTATTCTATCTACGATGGGTAGCCAGATTGCGTTTAGGATTGATGGCTTGATGGTAGCCAGTATGATTCAATTTGCGGCAAGTGGATTGTATGCCATTGCGTGGGCTGTATCTGATGTGATCGGTAAGCCAATGCGGGCATTGTCTGCAATTTCAGGACCCATGATTGCCCAATATATTGAGAGAAATGATATGGCCGAACTTAAATCTCTTTATCGGAAATCATCGCTTAATATGACAATAATAGGCCTTGGTGTATTCCTGTTGATCTGGACTGTGTTACCCTACATATTTGATATCATGCCTCATCCGGAAGTGATGCGTGAGGGATCGTATGTTGTTTTCTTTTTAGGTCTTGCCCAGGTATGGGACATGATGACAGGTGTGAACAATGAAATCATTACGTATTCTAAATACTACAGGTTTAATTTATTCCTGATTTTATTTCTGGCCGCCACAAATATTATCGCCAATCTTATTTTGATTCCGCAATATGGCATGGTAGGGGCGGGTATGGCGACTTGTCTTTCATTCTTCCTGTTTAATCTTGTGAAATTGATTTATATCTATATTAAATTCGACTTCCATCCACTGAGCATGCGACTCATTCCGGTTATTACCTTTGGCCTTGCTGCATGGATTCTTTGTTCATGGTTGCCAGATTCACATATCTCATTCATGACGATTATCTACAAAGGTGGATTATTTTGTTTTCTTTATGGGCTGGCCATCTGGAAGTTTCATATTTCGCCGGATATTAATCAATGGATTGAAATGGCGCTGGGAAGAGTGAAAGGATTGCGGATTTTTGCCCCTAAATCCCCTGAAGGGGACTTGTAGCCTCTCTTAATTTTTGTTTAAGTAGATTCAATAATGTCATTCGAAAAATTAAAAAAGGAAATCAAATCAGGCAAATTCTATCCCGTGTATTTATTGCATGGCGAAGAATCCTACCTGATTGATGAAGCCTCAGCATACCTCGAACACAATGTCCTACAGGAGCATGAGAAAGTTTTTGATCAGCAGATTCTATATGGGGCGGATTGTGATGCCAGGTATATTATGGAGCAATTGATGCTCTTCCCGATGATGGCATCACGCAGGCTTGTTGTCGTTCGTGAAGCGCAACAGCTGGATGGAATCCTGGAACTCGAAAATTTTGCGCATAAGCCCATTCCTTCCAGCATACTAGTATTATCCTACAAAGGGAAATCACTGGACAAGCGAACGAAATTATATGATGGGATAAAAAAGAATGGTTTCATTCTGGCTGCAGACAAATTGAAAGATGCTGACGTGCTTCCATGGATACTGGAAACCGCTGCAGAACTAAAAATCAAACTTGATCATGATGCTGCCGATGCCATGGTCGAATTGATCGGCAATGAAATATCCGTTCTCTTTCCTGAAATGCAAAAACTGGCTATGAATGCGAAGCCGGGTGTCTCCATTACAAAAATGGAAATACTTGATCATGTCGGTCTGAGCAGGGAGTACAATGTATTTGAACTACAAAATGCACTTGAATCAGGCAATGTCGGAAAGACAATGAAGATAGGTGCGATGATCGCCGAACAAAAAGGCTACAGTATCATTCCGCTTATTGCATTACTGGCGGGATACTATACAAAGATATATGTGACCAGGTCGATGATCAATGCAGACGATAATACTATAGCTGAAGCCTTGGGTATGAAGTCACCGTACATGGTCAGAAATTATAAAAATGCTGCAAAAAAATATTCACCTGAGACACTTGAGAGATGTATTGGCTGGCTTCATGTGTATGATATGAAGGCGAAGGGTTGGAATTTTACGCACAAGGATGATCGCGCGTTGACGATAGAGTTGATTGGACATCTGATGCATCCGGATTTTGTGCCGGAGTTTGTGGATCAATAGGCAATGAGCAATAGGCAATGAGCAATAGGCAATGAGCAATGGGCAAAAAGGCAATAAGTAATAGGCAAAAAAGTAATAGACAATTGGATCATCTTTTCAAACAGATTTTTATTCGACTTTTTCAGAGTCGCAAACGCGCTCCATCTGTTTTCCGTGGGTTGCCACCCACGGCTAATAACATTGGATCCTTTCAGGATCGAATAACAAAAAAATTTGCGTTAATTCGTAAAATTTGCGGCAAAAAGAGGACGCGGATTGTTTTTGAGCTGTGGTTTCTGAGCTGTAGTTGCTGAGCTGTGGTTGGTGAGCTGTAGCACAAGGCTGAGTACAAGCCGGTCGAACCATAGCACAAGGATGAGAGATAGTGGGTCGAAGTATTTTAAGAAAATTTATGATTTATTAAGATTCAATTCTTTTAGTAATCATTACAATTCACTATTCACTATTCACTATTCACTACTCACCTGAATGATTTCATTACCTGACATTGATCTTCTTTCACTTCAATCTTCTTTGAAGTACAGCCGTGATCACAAGGGTCAGCTGCAGGTACTTGATCTTGTCAGAAAGAAATTTATCAAAACTAATCCCGAAGAAATCGTACGACAATTGTGGATTACATATTTCATCAACATCATGAAGGTGAATCCGAAATTAATTTCTGTGGAACGACTGTTCAATATCAATAGCATGCCTCGCCGGTTTGACCTGGTCATATTTGGAAAATCTACTCACCCGATCTTGCTTGCAGAATTCAAAGCGCCAGGAATAAAAATTCAGCAATCCGTGTTTGACCAGATCGCTCAGTATAATATGAAACTACAGGTTCCTTATTCACTGGTCAGCAATGGAAGTGAACATTATTGCTTTCAGATCGATGATGAGGTGAAAGGGTTTATTTGGCAAAGCGAATTACCTGAACTCATACATTCATAAATCAAATGTTGAGCGTCGGTTGACCGACGTTCTGGCGTATTCAAGGCTGCGCCTTGAATACGTTATTACGCAAGGCACAGCCTTGCTGACACCAAGACGTCGGTTAACCGACGCCTAACAATTACATTTTAATATTTTGTAGACTTACGTAATCTTGAAAGTGATCAATAATCTCTCCTTGTTGCTCACTTCTCCATTGCAAGTGAAAAGATATTTCAAATGCAGAATTCTCCGGAATGACAAATAGTGTCAACCCATCTTCATACGGAAGAAAATCAGAACGGACAAATGTCCAGGTTTCTCCAACAGGATGAAGAATCCTATAGTAATCCGAAAAGGATTTGATTACGGTATACTGACTTCCACTGATGAGACCAAGAGCATTGCTCATGAAAATTATTGCCGCAAATTTCGCTGATTAACGCAAATTATATTTTACAGTTTCAAATCGGTGATATATCAAGTATCGTAAACGTACCCGGCTTGAGTGGTGGCTTCGGGTTTGGAGTTGTTTTTGTAGCGGGAGGAGTTTCTCCATATTCAGCATATGGAAGATACAGATGATGCGTTTTGGCATCAAGGCAGATCGTGCGGGCATCTTTATGTGTAACGATGGTCGTGAGCACGCGGAATTTATCACCTTTATCTTCCTGAACAACAGTCACTGTGCCCTCTCCATTGGAGCTGAATGCTCTTTTGGTGACCGGATCGAATACACAGCCATCAGGACTTCCACCGATAGCCACTGTATCAATGAAAGCACCTGTCGTTGCATTCAGGATCACCATCATTTTATTGTTGCACACTGAAAACAACCGGTGGGTAACATTATCCAATGCCAATCCCGTCGGTCCGGTCCCTGGTGCCAATGAATATTCATTGATGACGGAAAATGTTTTGGTATCAATGACAGCCACCGTGGCCTTGTCCATAATATTGACATAGATTTTTCCTTTGCCATCTGTTACTGCAAATTCAGGTTTTCCGGACAGAGAGATGATGGTGCTGTCCACAGTTTCCGTTGGGACATCAATCACGGTGACGTTACCTGACCGGGCATTGAAAACGAAAACCTTGTTTGAAAACTTATCATACAGAATGGCGTCCGGATTGACACCTGTCACTTTTATTTTTGACAATAATGCATAGGAGGAGATATCCACAATCGACACAGAAGTATCTCTGCCGCAGGATATGAATGCCTTCTGATCGATCTGGTCAATCGTGATGCCATGGACACCCTTTGTATTGGGGATCGTACCCAATAGCTCCCCGGAATAGCTGTCTACTACTTGTGTAATCCCGCCATGGGATACAAACAATCTGCTAGTCGCATCATCTGAGACGAGATAATCCCAGGGGCCGTCGCCTTTGATGGAGAAGGTGTTTGCGATCTCATATTTTGTAGACTTAGTCTGGGCTTGAGAAGAGGTGATTATCAACAGCATCAGGCTAATAATCAGGAGGGTCAGTTTAGTCATCAACTTTGTTTGGGTTAAAGGTTTGGAATATTCCAGAAATACATATCGGATTTTGCCTATCGAATATTGTGTCATCCGGGATTCAATGATATTACAAATTCATTGTATAGCCAAATCCATATTGAAGACTACGGTTTTT
>JBATMM010000078.1:0-2142 GCA_049289835.1 Saprospiraceae bacterium
GTTGTGAGTAGTGAGTAGTGAGTAGTGAGTTTGCCTACGCTCAGCCTAAGTTCGTGAGGCGTGAGACGTCAGATGTGAGATGTGAGATATGTGATTTGAGATTTGAGATTTGAGATTTGAGATTTGAGATTTGAGATTTGAGATTTGAGATTTTAGATTTTAGTATCAAAAACATTTAGAGTTCTGTTTGATTATTGCTAAGCACTTAAAGCGTTATAAATTCAAAACCGTAAACAGTTGTCCACAGTTCCTGCTTCATAAGTCCGGTATCTGGCATCCCTTAATCCGGTATCCGATTGCGCAAACAAAAGTCCCCTGGTTGCTGAGCTGTCGCAGCAGGTTGTGAATAGCTGGTCGAAGCATGGGGATTTAGGGGCGTTTTTTCTTCGGATGTACATGTTTCTTCCCTGTTGATACGGTTTCTAAAACAGCCACAGGTGCAGTCGGTGTAGCTGTGATCAACCATCTGTATAAACCATAGAGGAGTGACAGAACGATCAACAATGAAAAAATCAATGAGATGATTTCACCTGCATGAAAAGATTTAGGACTAAACCTGAATTTTATCTCATGCTCACCTGCCGGTATTTTCATTGCCCTCAATATGTAATCAGCACGGAAATGGGGTGCTTTGACTCCATCAATATAGGCTTGCCATCCTTTGTCCGGCCCATACCATATATCAGAAAAAACAGCTAATCCTTCGCCTTGTGATGAACTGTGATATATCATTTCATCCGGTGCATAACTTGTAAGCTTGATCTGACCACTTTTGACAGGAGTATATCCGGCTACCTCTTTCTCAAACTCCTTATTGACAAAAGCATTTTTACTCAGATCAGCAGAATCTATTGCTTCCAATTCTCCTTTGTTCGAATTGACCATGACAATATTCTCCACAAACCATGCATTGCCCATAGCACCAGGATTAGGTTGAACGGCAGGGTTCTTTTTCTCATCCGGAAAAATAATATACTTGGTGTTCAGCATATTGATGACGTTCCGATTGCCCTTGCCGATATACCTGTCGATTAAATCCTGGTAGCGTTGGAATTTTGCAGGACTATAACCACCTATCGTGTGGTGATAATAAGAGGCCATCGCAGAATTGAATGGGTCGGCAGTCACATCATGAACTCTGTAAAACAAATCCGGATCCTGAAGTATCTGATTATCTACAGGTCGTGGATTGAAAAACGCTTCAGCATTTTTTTCCTCCACGAAATCTTTTGGTGAAATATAACGTCTACCTACTGCCCATAGATCGGCAATGATGAGAAGCCCAAGACCGGATAGTAATAACCATTGTTTGATTTTACCCTGATGATAAACCCAGATCACAGCTGAACTCAATACGACCCATATAAAAGATCTCCAGGCATCCGCACTCAATGCAGCTTTACGATCATGCATCAATGCTTCCATGCTCCATCCTTGTGCAGCCAGTCTGTCATCACTGCTTCCTGCAAACGTCATCAACGATGGCCCAAGAATGGCAATCAATAAACTAAGGCCACCTACGATCCCCAATGCTATCCAGATAGGACGCTGAAAAGATTTTTGATGCCCTTTCATAAATCCACCAAGTCCCAATGCAGCTCCGATAGGTACAATCAATGCTGTGATGCTGAGTATCGAACTAGGTGCCCTGAATTTATTATACATCGGCACCAGGTCAAAAAGTGGCCTGTTGAGTAAAGCAAAATGTTTACCCATGGACATCAATATTGTCAGCAGCGTGATACCGAGAATCCACCAACGAAGAGAAGGTCTCATATAGAAAAGACCAAACACAAAAAGAAAAAGAACCGACGCACCTATGTAAGAAGGCCCGGAAGTAAAAGGTAATGCTCCATAATATAAAGGCATTCCAAAATTTGGATCAACACCTTTTGACTTAAGGTCTTTTGCTAATGCGGAATTAGCGGACAAAGGCTCTGCCCCACTACCACCGGCTGCACGGGGAATAAGCATAGCAAAAACATCTTCAAGGCCATTGCTCCATTGCATCGCATAATCCCAATTCAAACCTCCACTCTTTGTACTGATCCCATTAGCATCAACAGGAGTCTCAAGCACAGCTCCTCCACGCATAGTGTCCTTGCTGAATTCATATGTAGTCCACAACTTAGAACTCGAAGA
>JBATMM010000079.1:0-11565 GCA_049289835.1 Saprospiraceae bacterium
CATCTGAGCGATATATTCCGATGAAACCTGCGTCATCTGTTTTTGCTTCACCGATTAGCACTGCGTAAATTCTGTTAGGATCAGCTTTGCTAACTGCTAGTTTTGCACCTCCGTCATTTCGGCCTTCTGCATCAGAAAAAAACCAACCATTGTCTCTCAATGTCCAGGTCAAACCGGAATCTTCGGATTTATAAAATCTGCAAATCAATTGTGCAGGATCATTGCGCACTAAAAATGCAATTGTAGGATCATCCGTTTTCCATTCCACATCATAGCATGGTTCGGGTAATAATCTCGTCCAAATTGTTCCACCGTCAGTACTACGATACAATCCATTTTGAGTTGCAGCCAGAACGATTGTATCATTAGCCGGATTGATGAGAATTTCATTTGGATACATATTTGGATCCGTGAGCACAAGATTCCAGTTCTTACCTCCATCTTCCGTTTTCCAGATATTGGTGTTTTCGCCGGCAAAAACGATATCAGGATTAGATGGATTGATTTCGATCACTGTCACTGCGGAAATATTAATCGCTCTGGAAACACAAGACCAGTTAAGTCCGTGATCTGTGCTTTTGAAAATTTCTGATCCTTCTGTGCCTACATAAAGTACATTAGGGTTTGAAAGGGATTGATCGAGGCAATAAATATTCGCCTGAGAAGATTTTGCTAATGGGGCAGGGCCGGTGTTTGTATTGAAAGTTTCGAAAGGGCCGATATTTGTCCATTGGGATAGACCACGTGATGAGATGGCCAGGAGATTTTTCTCTTTGAGATTTTCAAGTCTTGTTTCAAATTCCTTTGTTTCTGCAGCAGTTGGTCTTTTTTCAAAACCCTGGTGGCTGATGAATGGGTCTAGAGCGTGGCGCCATTTCTTATAATACTGAGTATAGGTAGTTTTCTCGTCAGGATGGGTTTGTCTCCAGATTCTGTACAGGTCGTCTACCTGCCATATATTGGGGTGATCGCCGTACATCATTTGGGCCCACACAGGCAATTTTTCTCCCGGAACCGGGGTTACCTTGTAAAGAGGTTGGGACGACAAATGAAATGCAACCAAACAGAGCAGTGAAAGGAAACAAAATTTCATATTGAAAACATATTTGTGTGTAAAATTAATTTTCTTTTCCTTCCGGAGTGAAATGAAAGGATGTGCTTTAAACGAATAAAAATAACTTTGGGGGATATTGAGTAAAGTAGTAATCATCGGCCCTGGACATCCACTAAGAGGTGGCCTCGCTACATTCAATCACCGTCTCTCGAAAGAATTTATCTCCCAGGGTGATGAATGTTCTATTTATTCATTTTCATTACAGTATCCTTCATTTCTCTTTCCAGGGACATCTCAATATGCCACAACTCCGGCTACAGATGATATCAAAGTGCATACAGTGATTAATTCTGTCAATCCATTAAACTGGATTATTGTTGGAAACAAGCTTCGCAAGGAAATGCCTGATATCATTGTTGTCAGATATTGGATTCCGTTTATGGGTCCTGCTTTGGGGACGATTTTGCGAAGAGTTCGAAAAAATAAACATACGAGGATTGTTTGCATTGCAGACAATATAAGTCCACATGAAAAACGACCGGGAGACAGTGTGTTCACCAAATATTTTATTAAACCTGTTGATGCATTCATTACGATGAGTGAAAAGGTCATGGAGGATTTGCGACGGATTGAAAGTGTAAAGCCTGCTCAATTAGTGTCTCATCCGTTGTATGACAATTTTGGTGAAATCGTGCCGAAAGATATAGCGAGAGAAAAATTGAATATTGAAAAAGGAATTCCTCTTGTACTGTTCTTTGGATTTATCAGAAAATACAAAGGTCTTGATCTGCTGTTTGAGGCGATGAGTGATGAGCGAATAAAGGTGGCAGGAATTAAGCTGCTGGTTGCCGGTGAGTTTTATGAAGATGAAAAATCGTACCAGGAGCAAATTGATACGCTTGGCATCAGGGATCAGTTGATATTGCGTACAGCTTTTATACCTGACAATGAAGTTCAATATTACCTCAGTGCAGCTGATGCCGTGATTCAACCATACCGGAATGCAACGCAAAGTGGTGTGACGCCTTTAGCATACCATTTTG
The DNA here is from genome assembly GCA_049289835.1 of Saprospiraceae bacterium. Lineage (GTDB taxonomy): Bacteria > Bacteroidota > Bacteroidia > Chitinophagales > Saprospiraceae > Opimibacter. The sequence continues at coordinate 2,098 of JBATMM010000079.1, forward strand.
AAAAACCTATGATCGTCACTAATGTGGGTGGACTTCCCTCATTAGTTCCCCATGAAAAAGTAGGCCTTGTATCCGATCCTGAACCCAAATCCATCGCAGATGCTATCCTGAGATTTTACGAGCTGGGTGAAGATTATTTTATTCCGCATCTTCGTGTCGAGAAACAAAAATATTCCTGGAGCCAATTGGTAGAAACGATCAAAAAACTGGCACTAGGAAGCAGGGCATAGGCATAAAACAAGCATGATTTACAGAAGCAAGGCTCCATTACGATTAGGATTGGCAGGCGGTGGTACGGATGTCAGTCCGTATAGTGATCTATATGGTGGAGCTATCCTCAATGCGACGATTTCATTGTATGCTTATGCATCGATTGAAAAGCTTGATCGACCTGAAATTATTTTTAGAGCCATCGATCAGGACCAGGACCAACGATTTCATATACTCGATGCATTGCCTCTTGATGGCACGCTTGATTTGCTCAAAGGTGTATACAACAGGATCAATAAGGATTACGGTTTGGATGGTAAAGGCCTCAGATTGTCCACTTTTGTAGAAGCACCTGCCGGATCAGGTCTGGGTACATCTTCTACATTGGTTGTTGCTGTAGTGGGAGCATTTGTTGAAATGCTGAAATTACCGATGGGAGAATATGAGATTGCCCACTATGCATATGAGATCGAACGTAAAGATTTGAGACTTGCAGGCGGTAAGCAGGATCAGTATGCAGCTACATTTGGAGGTGTAAATTACATGGAATTTTTTGCCGGTGATAAAGTGGTGGTCAATCCTTTGCGGATCAAACAGGAATATCTTTTTGAACTGCAGCACAACCTCCTTTTGTATTTTACAGAGACAAGCAGAGAATCTTCAAAGATCATCGAACAACAAGCCGGAAATGTGGTTAAGAAGGATATGGAGGCCATTGAAGCTATGCATCAGTTGAAACATCAGTCGCAAATGATGAAGGAAGCATTGCTTCTTGGTAAATTAAATGAGATCGGTGAGATCCTTGATTTTGGATTCTATCAGAAACGGAAAATGGCCCAGGGTATCAGTAATGATTTTATTGAAGATATATACGAAGAAGCAAAAAAGGCTGGAGCTACAGGAGGAAAGATATCAGGTGCAGGAGGTGGTGGATTCATGGTTTTTTATTGTCCCGGCAATACGAAGTATAATGTAATGGAAAGCCTGAACAGGTTCGGCGGAAAATACAGATCATATCAGTTTGTGGAACATGGATTGACGACATGGACAGTGGTGTGATCAAGTGATCAGGTGATCAGGTGATCGAGTGATCGAGTGATCGAGTGATCGAGTGATCTGGTGATCGAGTGATCAGGTGATCTTGTGGGGAAAATTCTAAGAATAAACAAAATGTAAAAGGTAAATTTTCTTTGCGCCGGTTGCTGAGCTGTAGCACACGGTTGGTGAGCTATAGCAAAAGGATAAGTGCAGCAAGTCGAACCAAGGAGGAGTAAAGCAGGCGATGCACTGAGCGCTAGTCGAATGTGTCGAAGCATGTGCCTTTGCGGCATTAATAAAAAAGGAATTTTATAGAAGCAATCAATTATGGAAAATAAAATAAGAGAAATAATAAGCAATTCAATTTCGGTGAAGCAATTGATTTTGCAGGATCAGGAATTATTAGATACTGTTCAGGCGGTGGTGACAGAACTTGTGTTGGCATTTAAAGCAGGGAACAGGGTATATTTTTGTGGGAATGGTGGTAGTGCGGCTGATGCACAACATCTGGCAGCGGAATTTTCGGGGAGATTTTATAAGGATAGAATTGCACTACCGGCTGAGGCTCTTCATTGTAATACATCTTATCTCACTGCGGTGGCCAATGATTATGGATATGAACATGTCTATGCAAGATTGATTGAAGGTATTGGCCAACCGGGAGATGTATTGGTTGGCCTGTCAACATCAGGAAATTCAATCAATATTATTGAAGCATTTATGAAAGCAAAACGGAAAGGCATGATCAACATTGGATTTACCGGAGATACTGGTGGAAATATGAAAGAGCATTGTGATTTCCTGATCAATGTACCTTCAAAGGATACGCCGAGGATACAGGAGAGTCATATCATGCTCGGTCATATTGTATGTGAACTTGTCGAAGCGCAATATTTTGATTAAAGAAGCCATCATATTAGCAGGGGGGCTGGGTACCAGATTGCAGGATGCAGTTCCTAATTTGCCCAAGGTTATGGCGCCTGTGGCCGGACATCCTTTTCTGACACATGTCATCCGATATTTGTTGTCACAGGGCATAGAGAGATTCATCTTTTCACTGGGGTATAAACATGAAGTCATTGAAGCGTATCTGAAGACTGAATTTCCTTATTTGAATTACTTCATTGTTCTCGAAGAACAACCTTTAGGTACAGGCGGTGCGATTAAGTTTGCATTAGCAAAGTCGATTGAACGAGATGTGCTCATCGTCAATGGAGATACGTTGTTCAAAGTTGATATAGATGTACTGAAGGAAAAGCATATTAAGGATCAGTCTGAATGTACAATTGTCTTAAAGCCTATGCGACATTTCGATCGTTATGGTGTCGTAGAGACGGATCAGGATGGGAGGATCCTTAGGTTTACAGAAAAGAAATTTGTGGAGAAAGGAAATATCAATGGAGGTATTTACATCCTCAATAAAGTAAGTTTTCTTAAAAGGACATTTCCAAAAGTATTTTCATTCGAAAAAGATTACCTGGCGAAATATGTGGACACACTTCCTTTTTATGGAATCTTTGAGGATAAGTACTTTATTGATATTGGTATTCCAGCAGATTTTGAACGTGCACAGCGTGAATTAGAACAGAGCCTTCTGAATTTGAAAGAGGTGGACGATACATGGACTCTTTTCCTTGATCGTGATGGGGTGATCAATAAGAACAAAGACGATAGTTATGTTTTTAATAAAGAGGAATTTCAATTTATAGATGGGGCAAAAGAGGCTCTGGCGAAATTGCATGATGTATTTGGGAAGATTATTATTGTCACCAATCAACGTGGGATAGGTAAAGGACTGATGGATGAAAAAGCATTGGGAGAAATTCATCAGCACATGCTGGATGAGATTGAGCAGGCAGGCGGTTGGGTTGATGCACTGTATTATTGTGTCATCAATGATGATAAACATCACGACCGAAAGCCAAATCCGGGTATGATCCTTGAAGCCGGGCGGATGTATCCTGAAATCCAATTTTCAAAATCGATCATGGTGGGGGATAAGATGAGTGATATGCAGCTTGGAAGAAATACGGGTGTGTACACGATCATGATCACTTCCTCCCAGAGCGGAGATTTTGAGAGTCATCCTGATGTGGATCTGAGGTTTGATTCATTGAAGGAATTTGCAGATAAATTTTGATTTCAGATTAGTACATAGAGCTCTACACGCTAGTAAAAACGGACTTAGTAGCATTTCGTCTAAAACATCTGCCTGAAACTACTGCACCTATTGGTGAGATGAGATATAAGTTTCTTTATTCTACTTTTATCCTCCAGCTTCCAAATTAAAATGTCTATAACAGAATTCAGTTTTCATGATTAATTCAACACGTCTGAGATTACGTCACATTAGGAATGATGATCTGGAGTCAATACATCATCTCCATTCTTTGCCGGAAACAAATAAATTCAACACCCTCGGTGTCCCTGAAAATATTGATGTTACAAAACAAATCCTAAATCAATGGATTGAAGAGTTAAATAATGATCCCATACAAGCATATACATTTGTTGTCGAATCGAAAGAAAGCCATCTATTCGTAGGCCTGGTAGCTTTGAATTTGGGAAAACCAAAATACAGATCAGCGGAGATCTGGTTTAAACTTCTACCTGAATTCTGGGGAAAAGGATATGCTACAGAAGCTGTTAAAGCCATCATCCATTTTGGTTTTCATGATTTAAAATTACACAGGATAGAAGCAGGATGCGCTGTTGATAATGTAGCTTCTATAAAATTGCTTGAAAAGGCAGGTATGCAACAAGAGGGAAGAACGCGGAAGAAATTGCCTTTACAGAATGGCTGGTCAGACAATTTTGAATATGCCATTCTTGCAGAGGATTGATAATCTCTGCGACCATGCTCACTACCTTTGTAAATTAATGTTCATTTCCAATCTCCATTCATATGAAAAATATCTTCCCACCTTCCCTCATTTCCATCCTTTGTGTATTCGCTATTTGCGGTTGTCAAAAGAAGATGGCTGATGCATGTTGTGCACCTGCCACGCTTGCCAAAAATAAATCCACTGTCCTGACATGTAAACTCTCCACGAAAGATTTACAGGATAGAAAAATGACAGTGCTGGCCAGCCTGAAAAAACAAATGCTGGAAAGAAAGGAACTATCTGATGGCTATGCTTTTAAGTTTGGAGGAAGTGACAACGTCCTGAATGAACTGACAGAGTTCATTAAAAGTGAAAGAGAATGTTGCGATTTCTTCACATTCAATCTTTCGATCAGTGGAGATAAAAGTGAAATCTGGTTTGAATTGACCGGGGTAGAAGGGGCGAAGGAGTTTATTACAAAGGAGCTGGGTTTATAACGAATAACGAATGAAAAATGAAAATGGACCATGGTCTGTCGTCCATGGTCCATTTTTCTTTTGATTCTGGTTAGGAAATCTTATTTCGAAATCATGATTTTCCTGACAAAGATTTCCTGATTGATTCGCACTTTGAAAATATAGATACCGGGGTTAAGATTTCCGGCATCAACACTATGTATGTGGATTCCTTTCAATTCCTTTTCTTTGGTCACCGCTCGTATGTGATATCCAAACAAATCACAAAGATCAATATTCACATCAGCATCTTCTTTCAGATCGTATTGTATCGTTGTATTCAGAGAAGCAGGATTCGGATATATCGATATGAAATGTGCGTAATCCAGCCCAGGTTTAGTTCTTGGTAAGAAGTGTGTATAATCTGATTGATCTTCATCCTGAAATCCTTCATGAGCGAATACATGCACGATATGACATACATGCGACTCACACATTGTTGATGTATCGGTGAGAAACAGACAGACGGTGTAATTGTCATGATGATCATATATATGAACAGGGTTTTCTTCAGTGGATGTTGAACCATCACCAAATTGCCAGAAATATGTTGTATTCGGAGTCGTATTTGTTGATGTATTTATAAAATTCACTATTAAGCCCGCAGTATCTACCCCGGTTATAAAAGCTGCGTGGCAATCCTCATTATTACCACCTATAGTGATTTGTGTACAATATTCATCGAAACAACCATGGTTGTCATGGATCGTCAGACATACTGCATAGGTACCAGGCTGATCATAGGTATGCGTCGGAGCATGATTGTCAGAAACACCTCCATCTCCAAAATGCCATAACCATGAAATGATGGTATCAGGACTTGTAGATACATCTGTAAAATGAACGATCAATGAACCTTCTTCATTTTGATATGTGAAAAGTGCCTGACATTCTCCCTGTTGCACAGGCGATACGACCACAACTGTGCAATATGTATCACTACACTCATGATTGTCATGGATCGTCAGACAAACTTCGTATGTACCTGGATTCTCGTACGTATGTGTGATGTTATGATCATTAGATGAATGTCCATCACCAAAATCCCAATGCCATAAGGTAATATCATGTGAAGAAGATGAAGAATCAATAAAATGAATCGTCAGTGTATTCTCACCCTGGAAATAAGTAAAGAAAGCCATGCAATCACCCTGAGCCTCAGGCTCAACAGTAATCGTTGTACAATACGTATCCGTGCAACCGGTATTATCTAAAATAGTCAGGCAAACTTCATATGTGCCGACTGGATAATAATGGTTTGGATTCTGGCCATCCCCTTCATGTCCATCCCCAAAATTCCATGAATAGGAGACGATATCATGTGCACTGTATGATGAATCAACGAAGTGAATCGTCTGTGTGCCGGATATCTGATACCATCCAAAAAGAGCATTGCATTCTCCGGGTACTACAGGTTCAACGGTTACTTCAAGGCAAAACGTATCCGTACATCCGGTATTATCATGGATGATCAGGCATACTTCGTAGGTGCCGGGATTTTCGTAGGTATGGTTAGGATTTTGTCCATCTCCATTATGTCCATCTCCAAAACTCCAATTGTATGAAGTGATATCATGTGAACTGGTAGAGAGATTATTAAAATGTATGGTCTGTGTACCGCCTAATTGTTCGTATGAGAATAATGCCATGCATTCGCCTGGAATGACAGGCTCCACAATGACAGGAAGACAGAATGTATCTGTGCAACCCGTATTATCGTGGATGATCAGGCATACTTCATAAGTTCCGGCATTCTGGTAGGTATGGTTTGGATTTTGTCCATCTCCATTATGTCCATCTCCAAAACTCCAATTGTATGAAGTGATATCATGTGAACTGGTAGAGAGATTATTAAAATGAATAGTCAATGTGGTGCCTAACTGTTCGTATGAGAACAATGCATTGCAATCACCTTGCGATTCAGGAAGAACAGTGACCGTGGTGCAATATGTATCTGTGCAACCTGTATTATCAAGAATGGTCAGACATACTTCATAGGTGCCGACAGGATAATAATGATTAGGATTTTGACCATCACCTTCATTTCCATCACCGAAATTCCAGGAGTAGGAAATAATATCATGATTACTGTAAGAGGAATCAACAAAGTGAATGGTCTGTGTCCCCTGAATCTGATACCAAGCAAAAAATGCCTCACAATTACCCGGTGTGATTGGTGCTACAATGACCGTGTGACAATAGGTAGATGTACAACCCGTATTATCATGGATAGTCAGGCAGACTTCATATGAGCCCGGAGCATCATATATATGTATCGGAGCATGATTGTCTGAACTATGACCATCACCAAATGTCCACAACCAGGAAATGATATCATGGTTACTTTCTGAGCCGTCGATAAAATGAACTGACAATGTACCCGGTGTCTGCTCCCATGTGAAAAATGCTACACAATCTCCTGGTAAAACAGGTTGGACAATCACCGCATGACAATACGTGTCATTACAATCTCCATTGTCATGAATCGTCAGACAAACTTCGTAGGTACCCGGCGCTGAATATGTGTGTGAAATGTTATGATCATTTGATGAATGCCCATCGCCAAAATCCCAATGCCATGTAGTGATGTTATGGGAGCTTGTAGAAGAATCAATAAAAGTTACACTTAGTGTATTTGGTGTCTGTACATATCCAAAGAGCGCCATGCAATCTCCCTGAGTGACCGGTGCTACGATTACGGCATGGCAATATGTAGAGGAACATCCGGCATTGTCATGAATGGTCAGACAAACCTCATACGTACCTGGAGCACTATAGGTATGGACCGGTGCAGGATTATCCGAAGTTTCTCCGTCTCCGAAAGTCCACGCCCATGAATTGATATCATGGTTGCTTTCAGAGCCGTCAAAAAAATGAATCGTCAACGTATTCGGAGTCTGTGTATATTCAAAAAAGGCCGAACAATTACTTTGAATAGGTTGTACAATGACGGCATGACAATATGTGTCATTGCAATCATGGTTGTCATGAATCGTAAGACAAACTTCATACGTACCAGGTGCGGAATAGACATGAGTCACATTGTGGTCATTTGAGGTGTGACCGTCTCCAAAATCCCAATGCCAGGTTGTGATCTCGAATGAGCTGGTGGAGGAGTCGCTGAATGTCACCAACAGGCTGCCTGAGGATTGAGCGTATCCAAATAATGCATTGCATGTTGCTTTTGCGTTAGTCTGTACAGCAAAAACAAGAAATAAGGATAAAACGCCGGTGAGAATGGTAGAGGTAAATGATCTTTTCATAGTATTTGATCTCATTTTGTTCGGTTGATTTTTTGTTAACCGAGAGTTACAAAGCTACCTCAAATTCATGAGGCAAAAAAGACTGGAAATATTGAGGTAAAAGAGGGTATTTCCGGCCAGGATTAGGATTATTATCAACCTCAGAGATACCTGATAAATCTTAGGCGCTGCCTACCCGGTCAAAGAAATTAGACTTTAGGACATATTTTTCCGGATTCCTATAAAATATGCCGCTTAAGGTGCTTTTGTCCTGTTAATGACGTGGTTTCAGTCCTTCTGCCTTTGAGATTATCTTCACGCTTTATTTATCTTTCAGGCCGGATGAATTTGAAATCTTTTAATACGAAAATGAACTATACGGCTATGATGCCCATCGTGGCTACGGTATGCCTGTCTTTTCCATTGGGCTGTAAAGACCGGCCTGTGGAAACTACTTCTGCAGAAACCAAGGTATCGGTAATGGATAGTATGATACAAAGCAAGCCACGAGGAAATGGAAATTCATACCGGATGCGAATCCTGAGTAAGCCAGACATTATCGAATCGGGCAAACAGGTAGTATTCTCTTTCACGCCTCAAATGGTGGGGAAGGAAACAGAACCTGTCCCTCTGGATGTTGATCATGGATATGAGATGCATATGATCCTGGTCAGTAATGATCTGAGCTGGTTTGATCTCCGGCATCCCGGGTTGTCTGATCTTGGTACTTATGAGCAGAGTTATACTTTTGAAAAGGGTGGAATCTATAATTTATTTGCTGAATACAAGCCGACCGGTTCTGTTGATACAATTCAGGTAAAAACTTTTGGTGTCAATGGAAGTTCGGTGAAATCGGTTACTTATTCTGAGCAAAAACTAACGTCAATACCGCTTCCTTATAGTGTCATTCTTTCTCCTGGAGAAGGAGGAAAATTTGTAACCGGTAAAACGCAAATGATCATTGCATCCATTTCGAAGGATGGGGGACCTCTGGATCCAAATACATTAGGCGATTATTTAGGTGGCAAGGGACATATGGTGATCATCAATATTCATGATAAAGCTTTTCTACACGTTCATCCTGTAGTTGAAAATGGGAATCTGGTTTTTCACACCATGTTTGCCAGGCCGGGTTTGTATAGAGCATGGTTACAATTTCAGACAGAGAATATTGTACGTACGGCAGATTTTGTGATTCAGGTGGAAGAAACAAGTAATCAGTAAGCGGTAATCAGTAATCAGTAACAAAATAATGAGTAACAAGTATTGAATAAAAAATACTGACGTTCGAGTGTCTCTGACCTCGAACTCCCAAAAATCAAATGAGCAACGAGTAATAAATAATTACTAACCATTTACCAGTATTCAGAAATCAATGTTGAACAGTACATTTTCGATGGATGAGATCATGATCTTTCTGTGTGGTGTATACTGTATCGGATTTGCGATTTTTCATACCCAGTTTTGGAGAATATTTAATTGGAAAACGGATTTGAATAATCTGCAACCGGCGAATAAAGCCATCATGCAAATTGCGAACATGCGGTTAATTTATTTTTTTCTTTTCGTAGCAAGTATTTGTTTTATTTTTCCAAAAGAACTTTTAAATACAAGGCTGGGGAATTTCTTTCTTGCAGG
>JBATMM010000080.1:0-19910 GCA_049289835.1 Saprospiraceae bacterium
GCCACACCTAAGTGTGCCACACTGTCGTAAGTACTTGATTGTCAGACTCCCCGGCAGGTTATCTACATACCATTGTGGAGAACTTTTTGGCTAACAATGTGCGAACTGGGATCGATGTGCAAGTAAATCCCTCCTTTTACGCTTTTTCCGCCTATACTTCCTTTTCCGCCTTTATTAGGCATACTCTTTGCCTCCCTTCTATCAACCCAAAAAGTCCCAAAAAAGGACTTTTTGGTTGCATTTTAAGCCATGATTGAGTAATTTTGTTACTCAATTAGTAGCGAAAGTCATGATAGAAACGCTCATCTCATCAAAAATGAGGATAAAACTTCTGTTGAAGTTCTTCCTCAACAGCCAATCCCGTTCCTACCTCCGGGGCCTGGAAACCGAATTCGGCGATTCCACCAACGCAATCCGGCAGGAGCTCAACAGGTTCGAAAAGGCAGGTATGTTGAAGTCGTATACAGAAGGCAACAAGAAATTCTTCCAGGCGAATACCACACATCCACTCTACAATGAGGTGCATAATATCCTGATCAAATACATCGGATTTGATACGATCATTGATACCGTGATCGAACGCCTCGGAGAGATAAAAGAAGTATACATCATCGGTCAGTTTTCAAACGGCCTGGATAGTCCTGTGATCGACCTGATGTTTACAGGTGATATTGATGAGAGTTACCTGATCAATCTTATACACAAAGCTGAAACTTTAGTCAAACGAAAGATCAGATACATCATCTACAGGCTTGATGAATTACCGACTATCGACTGGAAACAATTTGATCCTCAACCTTTATTACTATGGTCCAAAGACAGCGAATAGAAAAAGGTAATCAGTATTCGATGAACAGTAATCAGTATTTGTATCCTGAGGAGCACTCTTATTTTCCCGAAGAAAAGGGTGTTTCAAAAGACGCTTGGATTGTAATTCGCACAAAAACGAAATGTGAAAAATTTGTGCGCGACAGATTGCAGGCCATGGGGCTAGAGGCATTCGTGCCTCTTCGAAAACGAACTGCGAAGTACAATCGGAAAGTGAAAGTGTATGAATTGCCACTCATCACTTGCTACACATTTGTTCGTCTGCCAAAATCAAGAAGAAATGCAGTATTAGCGTTGCCCTACGTGCAAGGCATTTTGCGCACAGCAGGTCAGGATTGTCTGGTAAGCGATCGTGAAATACAATGGTTGCAAAAAATCAGTGGAACTGATATAGAAGTTAGAACAGAAACATTGTCGTTGAGACAAGGTGATCGTGTGATCCTTGCATATGGCCAATTGGCCGGCATGGAAGGTATGATCATTTCACAACGATCAAAACATGAAATGGTGGTGGCATTAGAAAGTATAGGAATGCAAATGGTTTTACAGGTTGATACGAGTATGCTTGAGTTAGCCTGGTGAGGAGCATAGAGCATAGAGCATAGAGCATAGAGCATAGAGCATAGAGCATAGAGCAGGGAGCATGGAGCAGGGAGCATGGAGCAGGGAGCAGGGAGCAGGGAGCAGGGAGCAGGGAAAAATTGGATATGAAAAATACGGATAGACTTTATCAATCTGTATTTTAAATAGCATGGAAGCAATTCCCCCTTTCAGGGGGTAGGGGGTAGAGGAGAATTACTGATAGGCTGCGACCTATCAGAAGGCGAAGCCCTGTCGAATAACGAATAACGAATAACGAGTACCGAATATGGAAGTAAGAAGTAGAAGTAAGAATTACAAATAAGAAGTCGTGAAAATTGAAAAAACCAAAAATCAACAACTCCCCGGTTGCTGAGCTGCGGTTGGTGAGCTGTAGCACGAGGATGAGAAAAAGCAGGTCGAACCATAGCACAAGGATGAGAAATGCAGGTCGAAGCATCAGGGGGTAGGGGGTAAAAATGGGAAATCTCTTTCCTACATCACAATTCATCACCCGAGAAGAAAAAGAGCTTCGTCATGGCCAACATGCGAAAGTCTTTTGGATGACCGGACTATCGGGTTCAGGAAAAAGTACATTGGCCACTGCACTGGAAAGAAAATTATTTGATTTAGGGTATCATGTTGCGGTATTAGATGGTGATAATATTCGCGGAGGAATTAATAATAATCTCACTTTTTCACCCGAAGACAGAATTGAAAATATCCGCCGTGTAGCCGAGGTGGCAAAAATATTTGTTTCCAATGGGCAGATTTGTTTCGTCAGTTTTATTTCACCTACCATTGAAATGAGACAAATGGCCAAACAAATCATCGGCGCTTATGATTTTGTAGAAGTATTTATTGATGCACCGATTGAAATCTGCGAATCAAGAGACGTGAAAGGTCTTTACAAAAAAGCAAGAGCAGGCGAGATCACGGATTTTACCGGTGTGAATGCTCCGTATGAAAATCCGGTGCAAGCGGATATTCATATTCGTACTAAGAATAAATCTATTGAGGAATCATTTTCAGAATTGTATAAACAGGTATTGCCTTTAATTAAATGGTGATACCCTATATCCTGAAGAAAAATAAACGTGTGGCAGACACAGTCTGCTTATCACAGATTGGATTATTTTGCACAGATCCGGAATATGGATTTGAAGTAAATACTTCAAATAGCGACCTGCGAAACACTCGCATAAACCTATAAACTCATAAACGTATAAACCAAAGAAGTCCCCGGTTACTGAGCTGCAGAACATGGATGTGTGAAGCGGTCGAAGTATAGGGGATGGTTGGTGAGCTGTAACACAAGGATTAGTTTAGCAAGTCGAACCATAGGGGCAGAAAAATGAAGTATTACTTAAACCACCTTGAAGAATTAGAATCAGAATCCATCTTCATCTTGCGCGAAGTAGCTGCGCAATTTGAAAATCCTGTCATCTTATTTTCGGGTGGAAAGGATAGTATCCTGATGGTATACCTTGCGATAAAAGCATTCTATCCTGCCAAAGTTCCTTTTCCATTGTTGCACATTGACACCGGCCACAATTTTCCGGAGACAATTGAGTACAGGGATTGGTTAGTGAAGCAATATAATTTGCGCCTCCTCGTAGGTTCAGTACAGAAAGCCATTGATGAAGGAAAAATAAAATAAGAACGTGGCTATAATGCGAGCCGGAATGCTTTGCAGACATTTGTCTTGCTTGATGAATTAGAGAAAGGAAAATACGATGCAGCGTTAGGTGGTGGCAGACGTGATGAAGAAAAAGCAAGAGCGAAAGAAAGATTCTTCAGTCATCGCGATGAATTCGGCCAATGGGATCCAAAAAATCAACGGCCTGAATTATGGAATTTATTCAATGGTCGCAAACATTTCGGCGAACACTTCAGAGTATTTCCGATCAGCAACTGGACAGAACTTGATGTGTGGCGTTACCTCGCTGCAGAAGAATTTCCATTACCCAATCTCTACTTCGCACATAAACGAAACATATTCGAACGTGATGGTGTCCTTCTCGCAGATTGTGAATACATCACTCGCAAACCTGAAGAAATTGTAAATGAGGAAATGATCCGTTGCCGTACAATAGGTGATATGACATGCACCGGTGTATGGAGATCAACAGCTACAACGATAGAAGAAATCATACAGGAAGTAGCGACTTCACGCTTGACAGAAAGAGGCGGCAGATCTGATGATAGACGAAGCGAAACGAGTATGGAAGATAGGAAGAAACAAGGGTACTTCTGATTTAGGGGCAAAAATCAAATGACACAGAGATCACACACACAAGGCAATCACTCCACTGAGCTACTCCGTTTCACAACTGCTGGATCCGTAGACGATGGGAAGTCAACACTCATCGGGAGATTGCTTTACGACAGTAAATCTATTTTCCAGGATCAGTATGATGCTATTGAAGAAATATCGAAACGAAGAGGTGAAGAAGGAATTAATCTTGCATTATTGACCGATGGCTTAAAAGCAGAGCGTGAACAAGGCATCACGATTGATGTGGCGTACAGATACTTTTCAACACCAAAGCGAAAATTCATCATCGCAGATACGCCAGGCCATATTCAGTATACACGAAACATGGTCACCGGAGCCAGCACAGCGAATGTCGCTCTTGTACTTATTGATGCGAGACAAGGTGTCCTCGAACAAACGAGGAGACATGCGATCATAGCGAGCCTACTTCAGATTCCACACCTCGTGATTTGTATCAATAAAATGGACCTGGTCGATTATAGCCAGGAAGTGTATGATCGCATTCATGATGATTTTGAAGCATTCGCCAGTAAGCTGGATGTACACGATGTCAATTTTATTCCGATCTCCGCTCTTCGTGGTGACAATATCGTGGATAGAAGTCAGCATATGCCATGGTATGAAGGCTCTACCCTCCTTTATTATCTTGAAAATGTACATATCGCGAGTGATTATAATTTTATTGATTGTCGGTTCCCTGTTCAATATGTGATCAGGCCGTATAATGATGAGTTTCACGATTATCGTGGATATGCAGGAAGGATTGCAGGTGGCATTTTAAAGAAAGGAGATGAAGTGATGTTGCTTCCATCCGGATTCACAACGCGAATCAGTAAAATTGAAATGTTCAAAGAAGAAATCGAAGAAGCTTTTCCGCCGATGAGTGTAGTGGTGCACATTGAAGATGACTATGACTTAAGTCGAGGCGACATGATCGTCCGGGCCAATAATATGCCAAGACAGGAACAGGACATTGATCTGATGATATGCTGGTTCCATGAAAAGCCGCTTGAAGAACGAGGTAAATATGTATTAAGGCACACGACAAAAGAATCGAGATGCATTATCAGGGAGGTGCGCTATAGAATGGATGTCAACACACTCCATCGTGATATGACGGACAAAAAGATAAAGATGAATGACATCGCGCGGATCGCGATTCGTTCAACATTGCCTTTGTTTGTGGATGCCTATCAGAAAAACAGAATCACAGGAAGTATCATACTGATAGATGAAGGGACGAACGAAACTGTGGCAGCGGGAATGATTATTTAGTAATGAAAATATGTTGATGCATAATACCAGGAAAACATTTACCCCCTTTAGGGGGCAGGGGGCAAACGGGAACGAATGAAACCGTTGCAGCCGGGATGATCAAATGAAAAAAATAAAATTTTACAGCGACGTCCGTGAAATGGAAATGGAAAGGATAAGAGAAATAAACGACATGTCTCCTGTCGAAAGAATTAAAAATACTGTCGAATTGATTAGGCGTATTTATCCGGTCAAGACTATAGTATCCGACAAGAAAAAAATCAAAATACCAGAATGAATATTTTTCTTGAAGCACATCAAACTATTCTTTCGCACCTTATATCAAATCATGTTGATTTTCTATTAATTGGTGGATATGCAGTTATTTTTCATGGATATGCGAGATCCACCGGTGATATGGATATTTGGGTACGGCCAACAAATAATAATAAACAATCTTTAGGTAAAGCTCTGGAAGATTATGGTTATGACTTTCAGGATTTGAAGGGGCTTTATGAAAAGGATTTTACGAATCATATGGCATTCAGTATCGGAGATGAACCAGATAAAATAGAATTTATTAACTATGTTAACTTAGTCAGCTTTGAAGAGGCCAATCAAAATAGAATTCTTTATGATTTTGAGGACTTGAGGGTACCTTTTATAAATTTAAGAGAATTGATTCTATCAAAAATGAATACAGGTCGAAAGAAAGACGAAGCCGATATTGAAGAATTGCAAAAAATTGTAAACTTCAAAAAAACCGAGTAAACATTCTAAACACTGCCTCCAGCGTGAAAATCTTCGAAGAATTAAAATCAAAACACAAAGCGATAAGCGTCACTGGTCTTGGGTATGTGGGCCTTCCATTGGCGCTTGAGTTTGCGAAACACTTCAAAGTCATAGGTTTTGACATCAATGCAGAGCGCATAGCTATGATGCGTGAGCATATTGACCCATCGAAAGAACTTTCAAAAGAATCATTCGAAGGATGTGATATCATCTTTACAAGCAATCCGGAGGATTTGCGCAATGCTCACTTTCACATCATTGGTGTACCGACGGATATCGATGAACATAAAGTGCCGGATCTAACACCGTTATTGAAAGCAAGTGAGAGTGTAGGGAAGGCTCTCAAAAAGGGGGACTATGTAGTGTATGAAAGTACGGTGTATCCGGGTTGCACTGAGGAGGAATGTCTGCCTGTCCTTGAAAATAAATCCGGGCTGAAAGGGGGCGTTGATTTCAATTATGGATATAGCCCTGAAAGAATTAATCCAGGCGATAAAGAAAAGACACTGACCCGAATTGTTAAAGTGGTTTCCGGAAATGACAGTGATGCTACTAAGTTAATCGGAAGGGTTTATGGAACGATCATCAAAGCGGGTATCTATGAGACCCCATCGATAAAAATTGCTGAAGCCGCCAAAGTGATAGAAAACACCCAACGGGACATTAATATAGCTTTAATGAATGAGTTGTCAATGATATTTGATCGAATGCAGATAGACACTCAGGAAGTTTTAAAAGCGGCAGGTACAAAATGGAATTTTTTAAAATTCTACCCTGGCCTGGTCGGTGGACATTGTATTGGTGTTGACCCGTATTATCTGACATTTAAAGCACAAAAACTGGGTCATTTTCCCCAGATGATATTAAGTGGTCGAAAGACGAACGAAGAAATACCCTCTTTTATAGCCAAAAAGCTGACACAATTTTTGATTAGAGCCGGTAAAAATCCCGGAAACTCCAGGGTATTGATTATGGGTTTAACCTTTAAAGAGAATGTCACCGATATACGGAATACAAAAGTTATTAAATTGATCAAGGAGTTGGAAGGCTATTCTGTCCAGGTTGAAATAATGGATTCCTGGGCATCGGCAGATGAGGTGAAAAAGGAATATCAATATGATCTCATTGATACGCCAAATGGGTTATATGATGCTGTGATCGTAGCCGTGTCCCATGAGCAATATAAAATACTTGATATGGAATATTTTAAATCCATTATGAATTCCGAGCCAATTCTGTTTGATTTAAAATCAATATATGAGCCAACAACGGAATTGAAATATTGGAGTCTTTAGGCGAATTCCAAAAGGAAAACAGGACATCATTATTTAAAAATGGGAAAAATCGGATTATGACTAAAAAAAATATTTTATTAACCGGTGGAGCAGGTTTTATCGGTAGTAATTTATTGCAATCACTACTTAAAGACCCTCGGGTGAATCTGGTTCGTGTTTTGGATAATTTATCTACGGGTCATCGAAGTAATATTGACCGGTTCGAAGGAACCGCTAATTATGAGTTCATACTGGGAGACATAAGGGACATGCAAACCTGTCTTGAGGTTTGTGATGGAATAGATTTAATTTGTCATCAGGCGGCATTGGGATCCGTCCCGCGAAGTGTTGAAAACCCAATTCTGACAAACGAAGTTAATATAACAGGAACGTTAAATATTTTTAAAGCAGCTGTTGATAAGGGAATTAAGAGAGTTGTTTTTGCTGCTTCATCTTCGACCTATGGGGATAGTGAAACATTACCTAAAGAAGAGGATGTCATTGGAGCACCGTTATCTCCATATGCAGTTACAAAATATGTGAATGAATTGTATGCCCAGGTTTTCAATTCGACGTATAAACTTGATTATATTGGATTAAGATATTTTAATGTATTTGGTCCACATCAAAGTCCTGACGGACCTTATGCTGCCGTAATACCATTATTTATCAAAGCGGCCCTGGAAAATAAATCACCTAATATAAATGGGAATGGAGAAAATAGCAGGGACTTCACCTATATCGAAAATGCTGTTCATGCAAATTTATTAGCCCTCTTTACTGAAAAACAAGAAGCAATAAATCAAATTTATAATATAGCCTACGGAGAGCAAACCAACCTTAACCAATTATGGAAATCAATTAAGGAACTGACGCATTCAACCATTGAACCTTGTTATGGTCCACCCCGAAAAGGCGATGTAAAATACTCCGTTGCGGACATACACAAAGCTCAGCAACTCCTGGGATATAAACCGGGTCATTCAGTGGAGGATGGATTAAAAGAAACTATAGCCTGGTTTAAAACACAATGAAGGTATTAGCTATCATTCCCGCCAGATCAGGTTCAAAATCATTAAAGGATAAAAATATTCTATCCTTTTTGGGAAAACCTCTGCTGGTGCATTCCATTGATCATGCATTAAAAAGTAATCAGATTAACAGGGTAATTTTGAGCACAGATAGTGAGTATTATGCTGAGATTGGCAGGGTTGCCGGAGCAGAAGTACCTTTTCTGCGGCCTGAAAAAATTTCCGGAGACCTCTCATTGGATATCGAAGTTTTTACACATGCACTCCATTACCTGGCAACTCAGGAATCGTATCATCCGGATCTCGTAGTACATCTGAGACCCACTTCACCCATAAGGAACGTGGAAGATATTGACGCGATGATTCGGATTTTAGCCGACGTCAAAGAAGCGGATAGTATAAGAGCTATCACAAAAAGCAAGGATACCCCATATAAAATGTGGTTAAAAGGAGAGCAACATGAAATCGTTCCGGTAATTAATCAAAAGGAATTCCCTGAAGCCTATAATATGCCACGACAGGCATTACCTCAGGCATACATTCAAACAGCATCAATCGATGTGATGAGGTCTGGCACTATTCTTGAAAAAAAATCAATGACAGGAGATATCATATTGGGGTATGAAATAGCCGATTTCATTGATATTGATAATGATTTAGATTTTGAAATGGCCATAAAAGCATCCTATACCGGCAGTATAGGAAAAAGGTATTGCTTTGACATGGATGGAGTCATTGCCCATTTATCTCCCAATAATGACTATTCGCTTGCGAAACCCAATTTTGAATTAATCAACAGTATAAACTCTCTTTATGAAAAGGGGAATTATATTATCATTTTTACAGCCAGAGGATCTGCAACAGGGTTGGATTGGCATGAAATCACAATCAAACAACTATTGGATTGGGGAGTCAGGTATCATGAGTTTCATACCGGCAAGCCTTATGCCGATTATTATATAGACGATAAAAATCTATTAGTGTCACAGCTATTAAAAAATAAACTATGAGTAAGTTTAATAATCTGATTGTTTTTGAAATGGCCAACAATCATCAGGGTAGCCTGCAACATGGATTATTGATCATAAGAGAAATGGGTGCAATTGCAAGAAAATATAATCTGCATGCAGCACTTAAACTACAGTACCGACAACTAGACACCTTTATTCATCCTGTTAAAAGGCTGGATTTGTCAATACCTTATGTCAAACGGTTTCTTTCAACTGCTCTATCCGTTGAGGATTATGGAATTTTAGTAAAGGAGATTAAAAAACAGGGAATGATGGCTATGGTTACACCTTTTGATGAAGAGTCAGTGGACGTGATCATGTCACAGGATGTTGATATTATTAAAGTGGCCAGTTGTAGTGGAGATGATTGGCCGTTACTGGAAAAAATTGCTAAAACAGGGAAACCAATTCTTGCATCTACCGGTGGACTGTCAATCAATGAAATAGATAATTTAGTTTCATTCTTTACGCATAAGGTAGAGGATTTTGGATTGATGCATTGCGTAAGTATTTATCCTACACCGAACAATCAATTGGATATTGGTTTTTTAGGAAAGCTAATCCGAAGATACCCCGGTATCCCCATTGGATGGTCAGGACACGAACCCCCCGGTAATACAGTTGTGGCTCAGGCAGCTATTAGTATAGGCGCGAAGATCCTTGAGCGACATGTTGGAGTTCAAACGGAAACGATTACGCTGAATTCATATTCAATGAATCCTGATGAAGTTGAGAGTTGGGTCAAAGCAATTCAGGAAGTTAAAGTCATTCTTGGTGATGGTAACAAATATACTTCGGAGACAGAAACTAAATCTTTGCTTGATCTAAAACGAGGTGTATTTGCAAAAGAAACCATTAAGGCCGGTGAAGAAATTCAACCAGGCAATTGTTATTTTGCATTTCCTTGTGAGGAGGGCCAGCTTACCTCCGGAGAATTTGGAAAATTAAGAGCATCCTTTAAAGCCACAAGGGATTATTCTGAAAATGAGGCCATATTCGAACAGCATGAAGAAGATCAGTATCACATCATCCGTACAATAATTCATGATGCCAGGGGTATGCTGGCTGAAGCAAATGTTATCTTAAATGAAAATGCACAGATTGAACTTTCTCACCATTTTGGGTTAGAGCATTTTAAAGAATACGGTTGTTTGCTGATAAGTATAGTCAACAGGGAATACTGTAAAAAAATAATTATTGTCTTTCCGGGTCAGTCTCACCCTGAGCAATATCATGTTAAAAAAGAAGAGACATTTCATGTTTTGTGGGGAGACTTGCAATTGACCCTGAATGGAATTACGCAAGAATTAAAAAAGGGGGAATTAAGATCCATCGAACGCGGTGTCAGACATTCCTTCACGAGTAAAGAAGGCGCCATTTTTGAAGAGGTTTCGACGACCCATTACAGAGGCGATTCTTTTTATCTGGATCCCAGAATTGATCAGCAGGATCCTATGGCCAGGAAAACAGTAATTGAACATTTCTAACGTAAAGATGAGAAGTCTTATATACAGCGGGAGAATTCGGGAAGGCGGGGTTGGAACGTTAACCCCGGAAGAGTATTGCGTATTTTATGATGAGGATCTTGAATATGCATACCTGGATCCCAAACCCGAAATTAATTATGAAGACTCCAGTTACCGGATTGCTGTCAATGAGTCCAATGAAATACTTCGTTATTACGAATTACACACAGAAATCCAAACTGCCTACTTTGAATTGATCAGAAAGTATATATCAAAAGATAGTATTATTTTAGAAATAGGATGCGGAGGCGGCATCTTACTGGATAAGGCAAAAGAAAAATGTTATAAAACGATCGGGATAGAACCCAATACAGAATTTCAAAAAAGCCTGAAGCAAAGAGGGCATATTGTGTATTCGAATATTAACGATTGCCTGTCGGATTGGAAGGATAAAATTGACTTCATCATCAGTTTTCATGTGATTGAACATGTTCATCATCCCGAACAATTTATTCAGTCCATAGGGCAGCTTCTTAAATCCGGGGGAACCTCTTTTGTTCTCACACCCAATTACAGTGACATTCTTCTCAAAATTAATTTTGATGCGTTTGCCCCTTTCTTTTTCAGAAAAGTACATCCTGTTTATCTTACAATCGGGAGCATGAAAAAAATGATTCAACAGCATGGCATGAAATTTTTGGCACCTGTTTATGTTCATGAATTTGGTCTTTCAAATGCATTATACTGGTTAAGAGACAAATCCCCAAAGGGCGATCTTGTTATGGAAGGGCTTGACAATTCATTAGATTTATATTGGAAAGAATATCTTATCAGGACCGGTCAAACAAAGGACATAGCAGCCATATTTCAAAAAAAATAAGTGGTCGAAAGAGTCATTAATCGATTCAGGAACATTACCTTTTATTCCCCTGGGAAAGCTATAAAGGAATGGACACGCAACATTAAGTTATCTAAACAGGATAAGGGTAATATTTTATTGACTGCATTAAGAAACAGAACATGGATTGAATGGGCTGTATATTCTGCATTCATTTTTAAGCAAATGGGTTACAATTCAACGTTATTATATAGGAAATCAGAAATAAATAAACAGTATAAACATAGCTCTTTTTGGAAAATTGTTTCTCAAACACCTTTTATTAAGCTAGTGGACATAGATGGATTTGAACCACGCCCGGAAATTGTTGACAATTATTACTTGTCTAAGCCCTATTTTTTATATGATGCGTTAGCGTACAATCACCATTTGGAGAGAGAGGATATCATTTCAAATGAAGAGATCTATGCTAAAGAACTTGACGAATTAATTCTTGAATCTGCACGCGCGTACCAATGCATTCGTTCTGAATTCAATACTTCTTCCTATTGCCGGTTTATTTGTTATAGCGGTTTGATTCAAACAACCCCCACATTATTGAGAACCGCACAGGAAGCCGGAATTGAAACCATATGCGTTGAGGGATGGTCATGGCGTCCGGGACATGTGATCTATAATTTCAACCAACCTGCTTTAGAGTACAACATAAGCGGATGGATGAAATATTATGGGTGGGGCCTGAATCAAAATAAAGATATCGATGAATATTTGGCTTTCCAGGATGGTCAGCAAATCAAAGAAGAATCCTGGCTTCAAAATTTTTAAAATGTCCAGCAAAGTAAACTTAATGGCAACGTAAGTGAGCCCGTACTTCGTTTTTTAAAAAAATATAAAAATTCATTTTTGTTGGCTCCTAATTTGATTGGAGATAGTTCTACATTAAACAGGGAAACAATTTTTAAGGGCATGAAAAATTGGATAGAGGAAGTCATTGATTTTTTCAAATCCAACCCGCAGCATTCTTTGATTATCAGGGCGCATCCCGCTGAAGTATGGGCTAAAAGTAAAGTCACATTCAAACTCGGGGAGTTTGCAGAAAAATTGAGTAGAGGATATGAAAATATACTTGTAATAAAAGGAGACGAAAAAATCAACACATTCTATCTTTTGCCATTTATCAAGTGTGGACTGGTTTGGCTGAGTTCGATTGGTGTGGATTTAGTGGTAAGAGGAATCCCGGTTATTTGTGCAGCTTCTCCCAAATATGGTGGGTTGGGATTTGTTCACGAACCCCGGACTAAAAAAGAATACTTCGACATGATCCGGGAATATGCTCGTCTTCCCAAAAAATCAACAAAAGAGGACGAACAGTTAAACGCAAGAAAATATTTATATGTCGTATTTAAAGGATTTTCATTCCCGGCCCAGGGGGTGGATTATTCGGCAAAGACATTAGTACTCAATAATATGCCGTTTCAAACCGAGCATGATCGTTTTTATAGCATATTGACCGGTGAAAGTGAGCGACCCGATGCCACATCTTAAGTCTTCTCTGCCTATTGAAGTCCTGATTATTTCTTTCGATGGATATGCTGATGTCTGGGATCTGTGTATTTCTTCTTTTTTCAAATTCTGGCCTGACTGCCCGTTTAAGATCAATCTTTTGACGAATTGGAAACAATATCCGGATGAGAGAATTCGCAGCTTGTGTGTCGGGCAGGATGAAGACTGGTCTTCGAATCTCACAAAGGGATTGCAGGCAGTCAATAGCCCTTATGTTCTGACGCTGTTTGATGATTTAATTCTTAAGGAGAGAATCGATAATGATAAAATAATTGAATTTGTCCGCACGTGTATCCTTCATCAGTATAATTATTTTAGACTCAGGCCTTCACCGCCTCCGGATGGGAAAGAATTTTTGGAATATGGTTCTCTTAAGCCTGGGGCTTCGTACAGGGTTTCGTTATGCACGGCTATTGTAAAGACTGAAACTTTACTGAGCCTACTTCTATCCGGGGAAAATGCCTGGGACTTTGAAAAATATGCCTCATTGAGAAGCGCACACCTGAGTGGATTTTATTCTGCAAGACAACATGTAATACCTTATTACAATGCCATCGAAAAAGGAAAATGGAATAAATCGGTTCTGCCGATTTTAAAGGAGAGAAGGATGTCATGGGAGCATAGAGGAATATTTCAAAAAAGGGAAAAATTTAATCCATTTGGCCCGATAAAACACTTTATTGTTTTCACCATTATGCCGGTCTATATTCGAAAATTGTTTTATCATTTACAAAAAAAATTAGAATAAAATCATGGCGCTATTTAGATTCTGTTATTTGTTTTTGCTGAACTTTGGAATTAATCCCAGGAAAATGATTGAAGGATTCAGGGGTCTGCCGCTTTACCTGAAGGATTATGCAGCGTTTAAAAAGCAAATGCGAAATAATAAAGTATTTACCAAATTTAATTTTCACCCCATATTTGGAAATCGATTTCAACAGGGAGGTATTGTATCCGGTCATTATTTCCACCAGGATTTATATATGGCTACGAAAATTTATCATGCAAAACCTGTTCACCACCTCGATATTGGTAGCAGGACAGATGGATTTATAGCCCACCTGGCGGTATTCAGGGAAGTGGAAGTAATGGATATCAGGCCCATTTCAAATGGTGTAACCAATGTAAATTTCATTCAGGCAGATCTAACCAGTGATTCATTTCCGCTTATAAATTATACGTATTCCATTTCTTGTTTGCATGCCATAGAGCATTTCGGGCTGGGACGTTATGGTGACAATATAAATGCCAATGGATATTTAATCGGACTGGAGAACATTTACAAATGTTTAAAAAAAGACGGTATATTTTATTTCTCTACCCCCATTGGTGTTTCGAGAATTGAATTTAATGCGCACCGGGTTTTTTCAATGAAGTATCTTTTAGACCTGTTTAAAGACAAATACAGAATTATTTCGTTTTCATATGTTGATGACAGAGGTAACCTGCTATCAGATGCTATCCTGACAGAAGAGAACATCGAAAGTAATTTCGGATGCAATTATGGATGCGGATTATTTGAATTAAAGAAAATAGGATGAAAATGAAAAACTCCATAAAGAAGATAGTAAGATGCTTTATACCTCAACGACTATTGCATCCACTGAAAAAACAACAGAACAAAAATGAAACGCGAATTCCTGAATCAATATATTCATGAGGATACATGACCTGGAGTATTTATTATAGACTGCGGGGATTAGTTACCAGGTATTATTATACACTGATATACAGCTTAGTTTTTAAGTTGCATTCCGGATGCATCATAGACAAGCCATTTTATATAACAGGACCTGTACGTTTTACCCTCCACACAGGGTCAAAGTTTGAAATGAAAGCATTCAGTCGTATACATTCAGGGCATTTAGCAAATTCCTTCGGAGGTGAAAGAAAAAGTATAATCACCGTTTTAAAAGGAGGTCATCTTACCATAGGTATGAATTCAGGAATTAGTAACGCAACTATTATTTGTACGGAGAGGATATTGATTGGACCGAACGTATTGATAGGTGGAGGGAGTTGCATCTATGACACCGATTTTCATGATATCAATTATCCCTCAAGAAAAGAAAATAAAGCAATGGGCGGTCCTATTGAAATAAAAGAGGGTGCCTTTATAGGTGGCTATTGTCACATCCTGAAAGGCGTAACGGTGGGGAAAGGCAGTGTTGTGGCAGCAGGATCAATCGTAACAAAAGATATTCCGGATTATGAAGTCTGGGGAGGGAATCCTGCCCGATTTATTAAGGGGCTTGAAGGGAGAAGTCAATAAAATGAATTCCTTTTGCAAATATGGTTTGGCATTCGTAAACATTGGATATTCAAATCGCGAAGAAATTCGTAACAGAAGCTGTAAAATAATAATCCGCAGGAACGGGTGACAAAATTCTCGATCAAAGAGCTGCTAAAGCTCATTAATTCTTATACATTATTTTCGTTATTGCTTAATTTGACCCGGTTGTTCGCGGGTTTGATTTGTATCCGATGGGTCTCACCTGAGGAAATGGGAGCGTGGCAAATCATGTTACTCATTGAAGGATACCTGATGTTTGCAAGGTTTGGAATCATCAATGCATTGAATAGAGAGCTTCCCTATTATTTAGGAAGAAACAGAAAGGAGAAAGCGTTAAAATATCTGGATGTAAGTGAATGGTATATAATATGCGTTTCATTATTATTTTTTATTCTTATCATCAGCTCACTTTTGGTTTATTCTCCGCATTTAAATCATTGGAAAGAATGTGTCATTGTGCTTTCTGTTTATCTGCCCATTAAGTTTTACAGTGGTTTCATCGAATTTACTTTCAGATCCGGTCGGGATTTTAAAAAACTTGCCATCGTTCAATTTGCTTTAACCCTGTTCACGTTTTTGACACTTATTATGGTTTATTATATGGGGTTTTATGGTTATTTGATTCGAATCCTATTCCTCACCATTCTGGGTTGTTTGTTACTAATCTGGTATAGGCCCTTTCGGTTTAATCCCCGGATGGATTTTCCTTATTTCAGGAAATTATTTAGGATGGGAATCCCGTTATTCATTTCAAATTATAGTCAATCCGTGTTTAACTCTTTTCCGGGTATTTTGCTTTTACATTATGGAAATGTAGGTTCATTGGGACTGTTTTACCCGGTGAATATTGTCATGAATTTCGGAACCTTAATTCCCGGGATTGTATCCACTTATCTCTATCCGCAAACAAGTTTTGAATACGGAGCAAATCGGGATGCCAGACAGGTCATTCGAAAAAATGAAAGTGCAAGTTTGCATTCTATGATCATGATGTTACCGGTGATTGTTATATCTTTTTTTTTATTGCCGTTTGTCTTTAACAAATTTGCACCTGAATACCATGAAGCAATGGCTGCTTCACAGTGGGCTCTTTTATTTGCGATGTTAAGTTGCCTAAGCCTGATGCTCAATCCATTTGCAATTCTCAAGGCGTGGAAACCCATGTATATTTATTTGATTATGGCTGGAATTTTTACCTGGTTTGTTCCGTACCTGATGCTCCATTATTGGCGAACCTATTCAATATTACTCACTCTTGTATTGTCTCTGTTGATAGTGAAAATACTATTAATTGGAGTTAATTATATCTGTATTGGATTGATAAAAAGCAATTACAAAACTTGAATATAATTTTAGCGCTAAGAAAATTTGTTTTGTTAGGGTTTTTATTATGTGGTTTTGTAACCCTTACGGCTGCTTTATTCGCTTCAAAGCTTCACTGGATTTCCCAGGTATATGTATTTAATATCACGTATATAGGTTATGCATGCATACCTATCCTCTTATGGCTGTATAAAAGGAATTTGTTTTCCAGAATACCCTTGAATTGGGGTCTTTGGTTAATGCTCTTTTCTGGATACAGTATTATTTTAATAATATCGGGATTCATGGTAAGAAATCCGATCAATACATGGTTAGTGGATTCTGTGACCTTTACAGCCTTTTCAGGATTTATTTTCCTTGGTACAAGTGATGAGTTTTGGGAAGATTTTCAAAAATATGGATTTTACTTTTTCATAGCCGCGGTATTGATAAATCTTCAGGCTACCACCATGGTTAATGTAAATTATTGGCAAAGTGAAGAAAATCTGCTGAAGTTCAGGGGATCAGAAAGGATTACAAGATCGATCGTTGGATATAAAACCCAATTTGCACAATCCTTTTGGCCACTTTATTTTCTAACCATTAACCCAAAGAATAAGGTAAGAATGTTTTTTCTTTTATTTGTTGTATTGTTTCTGATTTTCCAGCAAATCGTTTTTCAAAAAAGAGGGCCTACCATCCGAATTTTATTCTACATTATTTGTTTTATTTACCTGGCGGTGAAAAATAGACGTTATAAAATATCTACAGCCGCTTATGGCCGAACGATTTTCATATTTTTTATATTCCTTTTGGTTTTTTTCCTGGGGTTTAAAAAATATGTACCATCAGATTTGATTACCAGGCAATATAGCGCCCTTATCAGCAGGTTTGAAGGTAAAACAGGTAATGCCCATATTAAATATACACATGGCGCTTTGGGTGTATTCACATCTGAAAATGAACGCGTCAGAGAAGTTGGTATCATGTTTAGCGCCATGAATAATTTGGAAATAGTCACCGGAAAGTTTTTTGGGGGAAAATATATGGATAGAGAGATATTGAAAGAAGAACGTGATTCGACACATATAGGGATTTTCAATTTTTTACTCAAAGGCGGCATCATTTATCTGGGTTTATTTTTGATTATGGTTTTAGGACTGCTTACTAAAATCAAGAAGTATAAGAAGGAAAGGATTACAATGGTTTGTTTTCTTATATTTTCAGTGATGACGATCTTCCTGGTCGCGGAGGGTTGGTTTTATTACGGCTCCTTAGTCTATGATCTAATGCTATATGGAGTGGTCATAGGCAGGCTAATCATTGTGAAATAAGATTAAAAATGAAGACTTTCACGGTATTCACAGCAGTTTTCAATGGTGGAATGACGATTGACCGGGTGTACAATTCATTGTTGCGGCAATCCTTTACTGATTTTGAATGGCTTGTAATTGACGACGGGTCAACGGATAATACCGCTGCGCTGGTTCGATCGATGATGGAAGAATCAAAAATTCAAATCAGATTATTTCAGCAAAAGAATATGCACCAGTTTTATTCAATTCTAAAAGGAATAGAATGGGCTGAGGGGAAATATTTTTTACTGGCAGATGCTGATGATGAATTCAGGGAAGATTCCCTGCTCCAATTATACAATGCATTCGAATCAATCCCGTTAAATGAGCAAATAAATTTATTAGGGGTCAATTGTCTTTGCAGGAATGGGAACAATCAATTGATCGGAGACCCGTACCCCAGGAATAGAATGATATCGGATCATAATGAAATGCGATTTAAGTATAACGTAAAGGGTGAAAAGTGGGGAATGCAGAGGGTGGATATATTGAGAAAATTTACATTTCCCTCTGAATATTTCAACAATGGGTATATTCCTCAAAGTGTTTTGTGGAGTAAAATAGCGGGTGAGGGGTACAAAATATTGTTTATCAATGAGACATTAAGATTATACCATAACGAAAAAGACAGAATTTCTATTTCAACCAATGCCGTGACTAATCTTAAAACCAATAGTTTTGGCAGCATGCAGACTTTAAAGGGCGAGATTAATGATCAGTTAAAATATTTCAGATATAATCCCCTGTATTTTTTAAAAATAGCAATGTTATATTTTGAGGCATCGAAGCTGCAAAATATTAACTCATTTCAACAAGCACAAGTATTAAACTCTAAAGCCAAATTACTGTATTGGATAACCTATCCATTTAGTTTATTATTTTTTTTGTATAGAAAAATAACAACCTGAGAATGGATTTAAAGCACCTTGTTAGATGAAACATCCAGTTATTTGAACAAGCCAACAGGTTCGGTAATTATCATGAGTCATTATTCCTTTCCCGGAGGGTCTGCGGCTGCTTTAAGGATATTAAATTTAGCCGATGGTTTTGCTCAGAATGATAAGAAAGTACATATACTATCTCCATATTGTAGTGCATCCCGTAGAGAACAATTGAATAACAGGTACGCGGACCAGGTAAAAGTATATTATGTTTTTCCCAAAGCAAAACCGATCCGACTATACAATGATGTATTATATAAAATCAAAGTATCGGATCATTACTACAATATTGTTAAAGCGATCATAGATAAGGAAGATGTGGAGCTTGTATATATTTATGATGGAACGAGCTATTTGTATTATAATAAGGTTTCAAAATATATCCGGAAGAATAAAGTGTCACTGACATTTGATATCACTGAAATGCGTGATAAAAATTATCAGGTCAATATCTGGAAATGGAATTATCCGGCTTCTCTAAAGCGTAACATCAGTAATATAGTATTGCTTCCTGATTATTTATTAGGAAAACGTATTGTCCTAAACAGGGCATCTTTTTTTATCAGCATATCCACTATACTTGGGCATAGCCTATCTCACTACCACAAAAATATGATCGTGATCCCTGGTTTTGAACGGTTTAGTCCGACTAAGGAAACCGTATTGAAAAAGGATCCAAAAGTTATTTTTATGTATGTAGGGAGCCTGATTGAAAGAGATGGCCCCGAAATTTTAAATGACCTTTTGACGGAATTGATACCATATACAAATGAATTGGAGTTTAGATTCATTGGCAAATACATGGGAAAAGTAGAGAGTAAAATACTGATGGAAAAATTTCAGAATAAATTTGGTGTACTAGTTAATTCCATTGGTGAAGTAGATGAGAGTGAAATTGGAAATGAACTTCTGAAGGCGGATGTATTCGTGCTCCCCAGAAAGGATACGTATGAAGAAAGATGTGCATTTCCAACAAGACTTGCAGAATTTCTAACCCTGAGGAAACCTGTATTGTTGTCTCCCGTGGGTGACATTGGCATGTATCTGGAAGATGGTCAGGATGCCTGTCATATTGTTCAGGGAATAAATGGGGGCATATCTCAAAC
>JBATMM010000081.1:0-16555 GCA_049289835.1 Saprospiraceae bacterium
ACCTACGCCTAACAATTTTGTTTTTTTTGTGCTCAATATTCGTTACTCGTTACTCGTTATTCGTTAATTGTTATACCGTATATTTACGTTTTACGCCATTAGCCCGTGACCACCAATAACCTCATAAAACGTCCACGCACTCCCATTCCGGGTCGCTATCTGTTTAAATTACTGATAGAGCTTGTCGTTTTTGGCTTCCTCGTTTTTTTTCATACCATCAGCAACAAATGGCTCAATAATTTTCCATCTATTGGTCAGGTCGTTCTTGTCGCGTTAAGATTTTTTATGTTTCTGATTGGCGCCAGCCTTCTCGTCCGATTGTTGGCGATGGTATACCGGGGACGAAAACATTTGCCCTACAACAAGAAAGATAATGTGACCGTAGGCCTGAGTAATATTTTTATCATGGTCATTGCGGTCTATGGATTTCTTTCAACTTTTGCTTTGTTCGGCATTGAGATTTATAAAATATTCACCACAGTATCTATTGTTGCTGCGGCTATAGCGATCATTTCAAAAGATTTCATAGCTGATATCATCAGTGGTATCGTCATCAGCTTCAGCAAAGAAATATCCATCGATGATTTTGTCAAAATCGGAGACCACAGAGGGAAAATAGTCGACATTAATATTGCAAAAACGGCTCTGCTCAATGAAGATGATGACATCATATTCATGCCCAATAGCACCGTATTCACAAGCGATGTCATCAATTACACAAAGAAGCAGATCAAGAAAACAAGCATTGATTTTGAAGTCGCCACGTCATCCATTGGTTCTGTTGAGGAATTAGAAGAACAGTTGATTGAGTCATTGCATGAATATCATCATCTCATCGAACCCAATTCATATTTTCTGCGTGTCGTCAATATCAAAAAAGATTTTCTTGTGCTGAAATTTCAATACAATCTGATCCAGTTCAGCCGCGAAATGGAGCGTCAGATCAAGAGAAAAGCAGTGAGGTCCATTGTTAAAAATATCAATCTCGCTAAAGTGAAGGAACTTGACAAAAGTGATTCGTGAGCATCTCTCCGATTTCCATTTCTAATGCAAAAGCAAGGAAAATAATCCTCTATGCTCAGGGCCTGACAAAATCAAGCCCATTTGGATCAGGCCCAAATTCAATAGTCAAAGCAGTCACTCAATTGGGATATGTTCAGCTCGATACGATCTCAGTCGTTGAAAGAGCGCATCATCACATTCTATGGTCCAGAATACCCGCCTATGAAGCGGATTGGCTGGAAAAAGCACAATACAAAAAGAGAGAATTATTCGAATACTGGGCACATGCAGCTGCCTATCTCCCTATGCAGGATTATCGATTCAGTATTCCGGTGATGAATGTTTTCAGAGACAAAAAAGACAGGTGGCCGGATACTTCAAAGGCGGACATGAAAAAAGTATTGATGCGTATTCGTGATGAAGGCCCATTGATGTCACGTCATTTTGAATCTGATCATAAAGGAGGAAACTGGTGGGATTGGAAACCCGCGAAATGGGCTTTGCAAAGATTATTTCTGGAAGGAGATCTCATGGTCAGTCATCGAGAAGGTTTTCAAAGAGTTTATGATTTACCGGAGCGTATTATTCCTGAAAGAATTGATACCACTACCCCTACACTGCAGGAGTATTATAGTCACCTGATCAAAACTACTCTTCGCGCACAGGGCATCGCAGCACCGAAAGAAATATTTCATCTCAGAAAATCCGATTCTAAAATTTTTACAGATGTATTTCATCAATTGCAGGAAGAGAATGTCATTGTACCTGTACAAGTCGATGGACAAAAACATTATTACACATTACCTGAATTTCTCTGTCTAAACATCAGGTTGCCTGAAAAAATGATGCTCGTCTCTCCATTTGATAATCTGATCATCTGGCGAAGACGTCTGAAGGAAATTTTCGATTTTGACTACACGATCGAATGTTATATTCCTGCAGATAAAAGAGTTTATGGATATTTCTGTTTGCCCGTTCTATACAAAGCCCAATTCGTCGGACGTGTCGACTTGAAGGCCGATCGGAAAAACAAACAATTGCAAGTGAAAAAAGAATATTGGGAGAATAAAAAACAGAAAATGAATTCGCATCCGCTTTACAAAGAAACACTTCAATCATTTGCAGATTTCAATAAATGCAATATTGTAGTTTAATTGTACTGTTTACCATCTACAGCTTTCACTATTTGCCGCATCGAAATTTCGAACAACACAGATTTATATTCAACCCCTGCCGGGGTTGCAATTTACCTCATTTTCAATTCCGTGGGTTGCACCCACGGCTATTGACATTTGATCCTTTCAGGATCACGAAATTTATGATTACTCTTACTGAATACTGATTACCTCTTACTGAATACTGATTACCTCTTACTGAATGCTGATTACTTTTTTTCAAGGTAATCCCACAATAGCTCTGCGGCTTCTTTCAAAATCGGTCTTCCACTCAATTCACTCAATGGGCCGATGCCTCCTATGCTTAGGGTATTGATTTCGGATAGAACTCTTTTTCCATTATCATCCATCAATGTATCATAGCCATACATGATCACTCCTTTTTCATATAGCAAAGGTGTAAGCTCACGCTCAATCATTAATTCATCTTCATCAGTTTCCGATATCATCGCATGTCCCCCATTGGCTACATTGCATATCCAGCTTCCCACAGAAGGGAGGCGTAATGCAGATCCCAGTATTTTTTTATTCACTACAATCGTCCGCTTATCGCCAAGTGAAACATTTGGAAGAAATTTCATCGCCAACATTGGAAAATGATTATTGAAAGTCCTATTAAGAATTTCAGATGCAGGATACCGATCGTCTCCTTCCCAATAATATTCTTTCGACAATCTGGCTATACCTATCCCTCCGTATGAATAAAGCGGCTTAAGTACAATTTCCATTTCCTGACTAAGAAGAATCGCATCTTCAATGTTTTGGCAAAGTGAAAGCGGTGGACAGAGATGTGCTACTGTGATTAAAAATTCTTTTGAACTGGTTTCAATAGTACCTTCAGGGTTGTTTATGATTTTTTCAGGAGATACAATTGTTTTAAGAGATCTCAGAAATTCCTTATCCAATGGTTGAGGCATCCTGACAATAATCGAATCAATATCCTTTCTGTCTATGCGAACATTTGATTGGCTGAATCCCATTCCCGAAGGATGGAACGCAAATGACGAATTAATCAATGATGCATAAATGGCCGCATCAGATAAGGAATTGAAAAAATTTCTGTTTTCCTCAATACCTTTCGAGCAAACCCAAATATTCACATTTTTTCTGCCGGCATGAAGTGCTATACCTAACTCATATATAGAGTTCGATGCCGTATGCCTGGAATGATCTGTGACGATCAATACATTTCTGATCATGCTTCGAGCATAATTTCCCTGATGAGATACGGGTCGTCGTTAAATGAAGCAAACAGTTTTGCATTGAACTGACCTCTTGAATTAACCAGGCGGCAAGCCATTTTATCAATCGCTATGGTACTGAGTATAGTTTGAATATAAGCTTCGATCAGATCATCAAGACCCATACCCAGGTGATTGAAATCTCTCCTGTCCATCATGATAAGCCTGTTGGTATCTGTAGTCCATTCACCATTGGCATCCTTGTGTGATAAATTCGTACCCAGCATATCCCATGATGACGTTCCTTCTGTGATATTATTTGCTAAAGGGGAATTCGCTCTTCTTGAATAAACACAAACCGGTCTGAAACCAGATGGTGTAGCACAGATCATCATCCTCAGATCAAAAACATACGTATCTCCTTTTGCATTTGGAATTGTGCCGAGATGAAAAAATTTTCCGGCATCAGTACGTGAGCTCCATCTATAGTTACCAATGAGTGATTGGACAATGAATTTTGAATATTCATAATCACGACTTAAAAAATCATTTAGCTCACTTTCATTTACAATGGTATATACACCCTGTCCCGCATTGCTGTAAGGTACTTTGATGACAGCTTGTCCACCCATTCGTTTTACCCAAAGTGGAACTTCATCTTTTTGTACATCCCATATCGTTTCAGGTGTCCTTATTTTAAGGCCCAGGTTGTCAATTTCACCATTATATTGATTATAGGCTTTTGAAGCAATCAGTTTATTCCGTCCACCTGCGAGACACGCAATGATCGGATTATATATTCTTGTTTTCGAATTGACCGGAATGCGATTCCATGGTTTCTGTGTCACATATCTGAAAGCGGCAACGACCTGTTTCCATTTATTTCGTTCATCCAGGATTTCGATGTAATGATTTTTATACCGGATGTGATCATTATTTGCTCCATCATAAAATGGGACCAGATAAACGGGATGCTGAAATACATCAGCCATCGTTGCTGCATAACCGCTCGTTTCCATGATATTTTTATCATAAAGGACAGCAATGGCTTCATTTGATGACAGCTTTTTTATTTTACTGTAAGGCTGAAATGATTTTTCAATTAGTTCCCGATAACTGCCCTGGTGGAGAGTATCTACTTTTAGTGGCATTGATTTCTGTCCGGATGGACAACTATTGTTTTCAATCACGACCATCTGGCGTTTGCCACGCGCATTGGTGACGTTGATGAGATCTGCGCCGGACCAGTTATAATAAAGAGGTTGGTAAGAAATTACTTCAAGTAGTTTAGTGGCCTTCACTTTTGGATGCAGATGACAATATCTGTTAATGATCAGTTTGTTGTCCAGATTCAGAAAAAAATTGATCATGGGATGGATTGCGGCGTTGAGTGCTTTCGGATACCAATGATCGTGGCTTTCAAAGCTACCCGGCTCTATTACTTGTGTCCTCTCATTTACATTCATGTTCCTACTTTTTTTGAGAGAGTCCATTGATCAGCAGACGATGATTTGAAATTTTGGAGTAGAGGCAACACCTGATTCAAATCATCTGTTGACAAAAGAAGCGAACGTGAATTTTTATTTAGAAATCCTTCCTTCAGCATATGATCAGCCTGATGAAGTAAATGATCATAGAAATGATCAGGATTGTATAGCAGGATTGGTTTTTGATGAAGATGCAATTGTGCCCATGTCAACGTTTCAAATACTTCATCCATGGTTCCGAATCCTCCCGGAAATGCGATGAATGCATCTGAAAGATTGACCATCATTAATTTCCGGCTATGCATATCAGGTACGATATGTAGTTCAGTCATACCTGTGTGGGCAACTTCTTTTTCTTTCAACCCAATCGGAATGACACCAATAGCTTCACCACGACCTCTTAAAATAGCATCGGCCATGACGCCCATCAGACCAATATTCCCCCCACCGTTTATCAATGTGATATTATTTTCCAGAAAGATTTGCATCAATGCCATGGAGTCCTGCATGTAAACAGGATTTACGCCGGCAGAGGAACCACAATACACACAAATCGATCTGAGTAAATTCATTATATGGCGAAGATAAGGGAAACTGAAAAGGTCATGAGATTATAGTCTGAGTAGCCAGTTTGGTTTTAGGTCAGGGGCTTACAAAAACAAGAGGACGCAGACGGTTGCTGAACTGTAGCGCCAGGTTGCGTGTAGCAATTCGAAGCATAAATTAAGAAAGGTCATGATTGAATAAGATTTAAATTTCTTTAAGTTTTTAATTCGAGCTACTTTTTTTAAACATTAACCCATTTCCTTAAGACTAAACTAGTAGCTCAGACCATTTCCTTTAGACCAATTCTTTACTTCTTTTAGGCTACTTTTAACCCAAAAAGGAATGAATCCAGTGGAGGTATACAAGTTTGGAGGTGCTTCGGTGAAGGATGCAGAAGCTATTAAGAATGTCGGTCTTATTCTTCAATCAACCCCTCAAAGGCCCTTGGTTGTTGTGATCTCAGCTATGGGAAAAACAACGAATGCCCTGGAAGCCATTATAAAAGCACATTACAATGATCCTGCACACCTGCCCGCTTTAGTAAATCAGTTGAAAGTTTATCATGAGGATGTTGCCAGGAGCCTTTTAAGTGGTCAGGAGCAATCATTGCTCAATGATCTGCATGATCTATGGGTTGAATTGAACTGGATACTTGAGGACGAACCGCATCCGAATTACAATTATCATTACGATCAGATTATTGTTTTTGGCGAATTGGCATCTACAAAAATTGTAAGTGCATATCTGGATGCACAAAAGATCGATCACCAATGGCTAGATGCCCGAAGTTTTATTAAAACAGATTCCGAATTCAGAGAAGCCAGAATTCAATGGGAACAAACTCAAACTGCCATTGATTCATTAGTCAAAGATGCACTTGATAAAAAAGGAATGGTGATCACTCAAGGCTTCATAGGTTCAACCCCATACAATGAAAGTACTACCCTGGGTCGTGAAGGCTCGGACTATACTGCTGCCGTTCTTGCATACGCACTTGATGCGTCATCCGTAACCATATGGAAAGATGTACCCGGCATTATGACAGCGGATCCAAAACGATTTGAAAAAGTAGCAAGGCTTGAAGAGATCTCATATAATGAAGCGATTGAAATGACCTATTATGGAGCCAAAGTCATTCACCCAAAAACAATAAAACCACTTCAAAATAAAGACATTCCACTTTTTGTAAGACCATTTGATCAGCCTTCTTTGTATGGGACAAAAATTAGTTCTGCAGAAACTCATTTTTTGCCGCCGATTATTGTTGTTGAACCTGAGCAAGTCCTTCTTCAGATATCCACACGAGATTTTTCATTTGTTGCGGAAGAGCATCTCAGCGAAATATTTAATCACATCTCACGTCATCGCATCAAAGTCAACATGATGCGCAATACAGCAGTTAGTTTTATCATCTGTGTAAAGAACGAAACAGACAAGCTCGATAAATTAAAAAAGGATCTTGAACAATCGTTTCATATCACTATGAAAATAGGCCTCGACCTCATCACCGTTCGCCACGCCAATCAGGGAGTTATGGATCAGCTAAGACGTGGTAAAGACATAATTTTGGAAGAGAAATTCGGCGATACGGACAGGATGGTGGTGAAATCGTAAACCACAGATTTTTATTCAACCCCTGTCGGGGTTGTAAACTACCTCATCCTCAATTCCGTGGGTTTCACCCACGGCTATTGACATTTGATCCTTTCAGGATCGGAGTATTCTGCACATTAATTTCTTGTAAATAAGGATGATTGACCTATTAAAATGTATTGGTGGGGCTTGCCCCCACCTTAGTTAAAATTGCATTGCCCCCACCTTAGTTAAAACTGAAATTCCCAGCCTTAGGATAATTGCCCTACCTGATTTAAATAATTTCTAATTACAAAACCACAACAGATCAAAAATGAAGAATGCAATTATTCCCAATCCAAAAATCGAAAATTATTTTATCACTCCATGTTTTTTGCCAACTTTGATAAAAGCCGCAAGTGCTTTATCCAGATGCTCCTGCTCGTGACCGGCTGATATCTGCACTCTGATACGGGCTTTATCCTGTGGGACAACCGGATAATAAAAACCGATCACATATATCCCTTCTTTCAATAAATCATCTGCAAATACCTGCGATAATTTTGCATCAAATAACATGACCGGTACTATCGGATGCACACCGGGCACGATGTTGAATCCTGCTTCAGTCATGCCCTTCCGGAAATACGTCGTACTCTTTTCAAGTTTATCACGAAGCGAAGTAGTCTCCTGCAACATGTCAAGTACTGCTATCGAAGCACCCACAATTGATGGTGCAAGGGTATTTGAAAAGAGATATGGCCTGGATCGCTGACGTAATAAATCAACGATAGGCTTTGAGGCAGCTGTGAATCCTCCGGAAGCACCACCAAGCGCCTTGCCAAAAGTACCGGTGACTATGTCTACCCTTCCAAATGCATTGTTGTGTTCAGCACTTCCTCTTCCTGTCTTTCCAATAAATCCTGTGGCATGGCAATCATCTACCATGACGATGGCATTATATTTTTCAGCGAGATCACATATCTTATCAATTTGCGCTATGATGCCATCCATTGAAAAAACGCCGTCCGTTGCAATTAATCGCCGACGTGCTCCCTGTGTTTCTTTCAGCCGCTCTTCAAGTTCATTCATGTCATTGTTGGCATATCGATACCTTGCAGCTTTGCAAAGTCTGATACCATCGATGATCGATGCATGATTCAAAGTATCGGATATAATTGCATCTTCTTCATTCAGCAAGGGTTCAAACAAACCACCATTGGCATCAAAAGCTGCTGCATAAAGAATAGCATCTTCTGCACCTACAAATGCAGCTATTTTAGCTTCAAGCTCTTTGTGAATGTCCTGCGTGCCGCATATAAACCTGACACTTGACATTCCGAAACCATGTGTATCAATAGCTTCTTTTGCAGCATCAATGACTCGTGGATGTGAAGAAAGACCTAAATAATTATTGGCACAAAAATTCAGTACATCCCCTCCTTCTTTTGTATGGATTTCAGCTGCCTGTGGAGAAGTGATGATACGTTCTCTTTTATAAAGTCCTGCCTCTCTGATCGCATTGACTTCTTTTTCGATTTGCTGGTCTACAGATTTAGACATGATTATATTTCAGTTTTAATTGCTTCAACATTTCAATTGTCATCGTTTCGAGATCATAATCATGTTTCCATCCCCAGTCATTTCTGGCTTCGTGATCATCGATACTTTCTGTCCATGATTCAGCTATCTCCTGCCGGTGATCCGGTTCATAGGTAATTTTAAAATCAGGAATATGTTTTTTGATTTCTTCTGCTAATTCAGCCGGAGTAAAACTCATTGCTGCAAGGTTATAGGAAGTTCTGATCTTTATTTTTTCCTGCGGAGCCGACATTAGTTCAAGTGTTGCACGAATAGCATCATCCATATACATCATCGGCAATCTTGTATGTGCTTTCAGAAAACAAGTATACTGCCCGGTCAATAATGCCTGGTGAAAAATATCTACAGCATAATCTGTTGTGCCTCCACCCGGCATCGATTGATAACTGATGATACCCGGATATCGAACCGAACGCACATCTAAGCCATAGCGATTAAAATAATAATTACACCACAACTCATTAGTCGCTTTCGAAATACCATACACTGTGGTGGGTTCAATGACTGTATGTTGAGGCGTAGAAGTCCTGGGTGTGGTTGGGCCAAAAACAGCTATCGTGCTGGGAAAAAATACTTTACGGATTCCTTGTGCGCGTGCCAGTTCAAGAATAGATAATGAACCGTTGAGATTGATATTCCATGTCTTCTGCGGATTCCATTCGCCATTAGCTGAAAGGATTGCCGCAAGATGATATATGGTCGTGATATTGTAGTCACCCACTATCTCCGTGATACGCTGAGTATTCAATATATCAAGCATTTCAAAAGGTCCGGTGTGACCATCGGGTTTTTTAATGTCCGTCGCGAGGACCTGGTCTTCACCAAAAGCTTCACGCAAAGCTTCTGTCAACACCGTTCCAATTTGCCCATTGGCACCGGTGACAAGGATCATTTCTTTTCTAGTATTCACAGTGCGACGAAGGTAAGAAAAAGGCTATGCTTCGACCTGCTATACACATCCTTGGGCTACAGCTCAGCAACCGGTGAAGGCGGAGGCGAAGGAATTTTTGATTTAGATGAGTACTGAGGTCAATTCAATTCTCAAAAAATCCTTAAATTGATAATGCATTTGGAAAAATGGAGGGCCCAGCTAATACATGATTGCCAACAAACTTGTTATATGAAAAAGATACCTACACTGCACCTCTTATTTCTCATTTCATTTTTTTACGTGAGTAATGCGATTTCTCAGGCAGTTGGAGTAGGCACAAATGCTCCTGCGTCTTCATCAATTATCGATATTCAAAGCACTGCCAAAGGGGCTCTGCTTCCTCGCATGACGACTATGCAACGAAAGGCCATCGTAGGGCCTGTGACAGGATTAATGGTCTTCGATTTAGATAAGCAAGCCATATATATTTATGATGGTGCGAAATGGGGTGCTTTGCTTATGACATATAGTGACAGTCGTCTGCCAGGGATACCTCAGGAAGCATCTGATGGAGCTGCCGATGATCAGTTTGGATACACAGTTTCAATCACAGGTAATTATGCAATCATTGGTGCCTACAAAAAAGATGTGAGTGGTAATCCAAACCAGGGAGGAGCGTATATTTTTTTCCGCAATAACAGTGTCTGGACACAGCAAGCCATTCTGACATCAAGCGATGGGGCAGCTGAAGATTATTTTGGGGGGTCAGTAGACATGGGGACAAATGCAGATTATGCAATCGTCGGTGCCCGGCAGGCAACTGTGGGTGCCAATGCGCAGCAAGGTGCAGCCTATATTTTTTCAAGAAGTGGTAGTACATGGACCCAACTGGCAAAGTTGACTGCAAGTGATGGTGCAGCAGGTAATCTCTTTGGGTGTAGTGTAAGTTTAGATGGAGACTACGCAGTCATTGGATCTACCGGAGCGGGTGCAGCATATGTTTTCTATCGTGGGGGAGGTTGGATGTCGGGACAAAGTTTTCAGGCAAAACTTGCACCAACAGGAGGAATGAGTGCGGCATTTGGCTTTGACGTCAGTATTAGTGTAGATCAGCTCATTGTGGGCTCACCTTTTGCCAGTTCGTTCAATGGTGCGTGTTCAATATATGCCCGGATGGGAACTGTCTGGACACTACAAAGTGTAAACTCCGGATCAGCTGTTTCACAATTTGGTACAAGTGTGTCAATAGATGGAGATTACGCTACTTCGTCAATGCCTGGATTCAATTCCTCAAAGGGATCGGTTTTAGTTTATTTTAAAGGGACTGGTTGGACGAATAATCAGACGGCTCAGGCTACGCTCACGGCACAGGATGGTGTGAATGGTGATTATTTCGGAAATGATATTTCGTTATCAGCAGATCAGTTGTTAATCGGTGCATACCAACATGATTTAACCCTTAACGGTAATCAGGGTGCAGCATATTTATTTAAGCGATCGAACACCACATGGTCATTCCAAAGAAAAAGTAGTGATGAATCAGCACAATTTGGAGAGAATTTTGGCAGTGCTGTAGGCATAAGTGGATTTAATATGATATTCGGTATTCCTTTGAAAAACAATACCAAAGGTGAAATCCAAATGATCAATATTGAGTAGAAATAAATTAGGGCTCAGTGAGAATTGCATGTCGAGGGATTAACACAAATTAAGTCAAATGTAGAAGCAGTTGTTTGTCTCTACTTATGACAATCACAAGCCCTTCGCCTCAGCCTTCGCCTTTGCCTCTTTTCTTCCTTTTTTATTTCAACCAATGATACACCAACCAACTAGCTAAATAAGCGAGTCCGGTCATCATGATAAATTGAATGATCGGCCATTTCCACGATCTCGTTTCCCGCTTTACAATGGCAAGTGTACTCATACATTGCATGGCAAAGGCATAGAAAATAAGAAGTGACCAAGTTGTAGCCGGATTATATACTAGTGCCCCTGTATCCGAATGTCTGTCTTCTGCCATCCTGGTCCGGATAGAAGCGACATCCGAATCATCTTCGATACGATATATCGTAGCCATCGTGCCTACAAATACTTCTCTTGCTGCGAAAGAGCATATAAGGGCAATGCCCATTTTCCAGTCAAATCCAAGTGGCTCAATAGCAGGCTCAATAAATTTTCCAAGGATACCAGCATATGAATCCTGAATGGCAAGTTTTGTAGAACCTGTTTTTTCAATACGATGTGATTCTCCTGTTATTGATTTTTCTCCAGGACCAAAGCTTGCTAAAAACCAAAGAACTAATGAGATGATAATGATGATTTTACCTGCACCCAACACAAATGATTTAGTTTTTTCAAGGACCAGGTAAAAAAGATTTTTTATCACAGGTGGACGATACACAGGAAGTTCCATCATCAGAAAACTGCGGTCTGATGAATGCAATAATTTTTTAAGAATATAAGCTGCAATCAATGCTGCTATTATTCCGATTCCATATAAGCCCATCAATGCCAAACCCTGTTGCTCAAATCCAAACAATCGCCCTTTTGGAACTGCAAAACCAATCAGGATAGCATACACAGGAATTCTGGCAGAACAACTGATGAATGGCGTGACCATGATCGTGATGAGCCTTTCCTTCCAGTTGCTTATACTTCTTGTGCTCATGATCGCAGGTATAGCGCATGCACCTCCGGAAACCAATGCTACTATGCTCCTTCCATTGAGGCCAAACTTTCGCATCATCATATCAAACATGCTGACCGCACGTGACATATATCCGATTTCTTCAAGGATACCTATAAAAAGAAAAAGTATAGCAATCTGTGGAATGAATACTAAAATACCTGTCAGACCTGCAAGAACTCCATCACATATTAAGTCAGAAATCCAGCCTGTGGGCAATAAATGACTGACGCCGAGACTCAGCTCGCCCATCGAATATTCTATGAAATTCATGGGCCATTCCGCCCATGCAAAAATGGCCTGAAAGATGAGCAGCATGATCAGGAAAAAAATGATTGATCCCAATACAGGATGCATTACCCATTTGTCAATACGGTCAGTGATTTTCGCACCTGCCCCGCCTGGAACAAGATGAAGAGCTTTTCGGATGACAGGTGTGAATCGGTCGTACCTGGCCATCGTCTCGTGTATCTGAGCTTGTATGGGATTAAACCCCTCCCTTTCTGATTTATCTTTTATTTCCTGCCGCAATTCTTTAGGAATATTATCGATCCATGCACCATGATGCAACGTCAATAATCTTCCATAATCCGTGGTGGACGTAATCGAATTTTTAAATTGCTCTGTAAGTTTCTTCTCCTGCTCCGTGAATTTATAGTATGGTTCTTTCGCTTCAAATTTTTCATAAAGCATAAAATTCATTTGCATTTTTAATGCAGTGATACCAAAACTGGTTTTGCCTGAAATAAGTACAACAGGAATTTTAAAATGTGCTTCAAGAATATGGGTCTGAATCGTGATGCCGGTCATATCTGCCATATTCAGGGCGAGAATAACAGGCAAC
Source organism: Saprospiraceae bacterium (assembly GCA_049289835.1). GTDB lineage: Bacteria > Bacteroidota > Bacteroidia > Chitinophagales > Saprospiraceae > Opimibacter. Next base: position 12,967 of record JBATMM010000081.1, read on the forward strand.
CCCAGATCAATGATTTGTGTCAACAGGAGAATTTGTTTCTCGAGTTGACTCAGATCAGCTACATAAAGAATGAGATCCGGCTTAGGCTCAGTTTCTAAAAATTGTCTGACCACAATCCGTTCATCTTTTGAGGAAGGATACATACTATAGGCTCCCGGAAGATCCAGGATCTCTACCTCCTTGAATGCTCCAAGCTCAAGAACTCCGGTTTTCTTATCCACAGTTACACCAGGATAGTTACCTACTTTCTGGTTTAGACCTGTCAGCAGGTTAAAAAGCGTCGATTTTCCTGAATTCGGATTGCCCGCCATGAGGACAAGTTTTCTGGCCACTGTAGTCGATGTCATCATATCGTTCCTACAATAATGGTACTTGCTTCATCCTTACGGAGGGCAATTTTAAACCTTCCATTAATCCGGTATACTAAGGTCTGTCCCAGTGCATTGCGCCGTACAAGTTCAATCTGTGCTTGAGGTAGAATACCCATCGACATGAGCTTTCCTGCTATTATACTGTCTTCGAACCGGATGATCCGGCTGGGTTCGTTTGTTCCCAATTTATGGGCAGGTATACCAGGCAAAATGCGCTATTTGTATATTTTCTAAATAATGTGCGAATATAGCAACCTTGTCCTGAATGAATTTCTCAATGTGGGACTTAGATTAGTGCACAAATTGTCCGGTATGTTTCAGGTTTACCTAAGATTAGGTATTGATCACATTCTCAACGTCAGTGCTTTCGATCACATCGTGTTTATTGTGGCATTATGTGCTATGTATGCTGCCACGGATTGGAGACGGATATTGATTCTGGTGACGGCCTTCACTATAGGTCATAGTATAACCCTGGCCATGTCTTCATTGAATATCATTTCAATAAAACCAGAGTTGGTAGAAATATTGATACCGATCACTATTCTGATCACCGCTCTTCAAAACCTCATTGTAAAACCAAAATCGGATCAGCGATGGAAGCCAAATTATTTCCTCGCTTTATTTTTTGGATTTATACATGGAATGGGCTTTTCCAATTATTTCAAAGCTTTGCTGGGCAGGGAAACAAGTATTGTCCTTCCACTCTTTGGATTTAACCTTGGCGTAGAAGTTGGACAACTTTGTATCGTTGCATGCATCATGTTTTTAAATTACATGGTTGTTAGTATTGGAAAAGTTAAACAGAGTAGATGGAATCTTGTCGTGAGCGTAATTGCTGCAATTTTTTCTGGTTATATGATCATTCAAAGAATTCAACTTCTTTAGTACTCCAGACGTTCCAAAACGGGTTTGAGCTTAAAAGGAAAAACTCCAAAATTTCTATGTGGTTTCCTAAGTGCCCTTATGTTCCTATGTGGTTCCATTTATTTTCGGGATAGTATATCTGTGGTTAAACACAATGATTTCCGTATCTATTTTTGCCACTTAGAAACTTAAGTTCACTTAGGAAGTCACTTAAAAATAAATTTTACCACACAGACACATAGTCAACATAGGAAATCACATAGTAACTGAACCGTGGATCAAATGCCATGGTCTATAGTCCATCGTCCATTGTCATTTTTCCTATTAACCTGTTAACTCATTAACCTTTTTACCTTTTAACTCTTTAACCTTTCTATCTTTTGACCGTTTAACCTGTTAACCTTTTTACCCTTTCCTCATGGATCCAAAGACTTATACTGACGATATGGCTAAAGGCTACACTTTTCAGGGTGAATCCATCATCCTGGGTGCGGCTGTTCTTGATGGAAAACCAATAAAAGAAGCATTCATCAGAATTCCTTTGTCTACGATCAACAGGCATGGGCTGATAGCAGGTGCTACCGGTACAGGTAAAACAAAGACCCTCCAGGTGCTTGCTGAACAATTGAGTGCGAAAGGAGTACCTACTCTCGTCATGGATATCAAAGGTGACCTGAGTGGAATAGCTGTACGCAATTCGGGTAATCCAAAAATTGATGAACGACATGCCCTGATCGGACTGCCTTATATTCCGGCATCAAGTCCGGTTGAATTTTTATCACTTTCCAATGAACCCGGAGCAAGACTGAGGGGTACAGTTTCGGAATTTGGACCTGTTCTTTTTTCAAAAATGCTTGACCTCAACGAGACACAGGAAGGCATCATCTCTGTCATATTCAAGTTCTGTGATGATCGCAATCTTCCTCTTCTGGATCTTGAAGATTTGAAAAAGGTAATTCAATATGTCACCACAGATGGAAAGGCTGAATTCCAGGCTGAGTATGGCAATATCATGACTACTTCCACCGGGACAATAGTGCGAAAACTTGTGGAACTTGAGCAACAAGGTGCATCTGAGTTTTTTGGTGAACCTTCTTTTGATGTTCAGGATTTGTTGAGAAGAGATCGTGAAGGTCTGGGTATAGTGCATGTCCTCAGACTCGTAGATATTCAGGACAGACCAAAACTTTTTTCAACATTTATGCTTCAGCTTCTGGCAGAGATCTATTCTGTATTTCCTGAAGAAGGAGATGTGCTTAAACCAAAATTGGTCATCTTCATCGATGAAGCCCATTTGATTTTTGAAAATGCATCACAGGCTTTGCTAGATCAGATCGAAGTTATCATCAAACTGATCCGTTCGAAAGGTGTAGGGATATTTTTTGTCACACAGGATCCTACAGATGTTCCTGAAAAAGTACTCAGTCAGTTGGGTTTAAAAATTCAACATGCATTACGTGCATTCACTGCAAAGGATCGTAAAAGTATTCAGTTAGCGGCCGAAAATTTTCCTGAGACTCCATATTACAGAGTCGATCAAATACTTACTGAATTAGGAACAGGCGAAGCTCTGGTAACCGCACTTAATGAAAAAGGTATCCCTACTCCACTCGTTCATTGTTTTATGAGAGCCCCTCAATCGCGCATGGATATTCTTGAGCCAGAAGAAATAAAAGAGATTCTTCGCTATTCAGATCTTGCACCCAAGTATGAAAAAGGGTTTGATCGTGAAAGCGCCTACGAAATTCTGAATGCAAAACTTGAAATTGCCCAATCCGATAGTCATCATGAAGTCATGACTAATCAGCGATCGCGAGCCGTACAGGAAAAATCAACATTGGAAAAGGTGTTATCCAGTACGACAACAAGACAGATTGGAAGAACAGTAGCTACAGTACTTACTCGTGGCCTTCTTGGTGTACTTGGCGTGAAAACAACCACACGCAGGACTACACGTAAAAAACCAGGATGGTTTTAATAATCGGCAATAAGCAAGAGGCAATAAGCAATTGGCAATTGGCAAAAAGCAATAAAAAAAAGGAAATAAGTAAAAGATAAAATTTCTAATGTTTATCTTAAACACGCAAAACAGAAATTTATAAACACCAAGGCGAATTTGCAAACTACCAACCGTAATTCTTTATTTCCCCCGGGGTTTTCGAGCGCAGCGATGAAACACAGGCGGTGTGCTGAGCGCTAGTCGAAGTAGGAGAGAAATTTCGCCTAGCAGGAAATTTTGATGGGGTAAAAACACGCAAAACAGAATTTTGCAAACGCCAAGACGTAGTTGAAAACTACGCCAAACCGTAATTCTTTTTTGTTGTCTTCTTTTGGTCGTAGAGACGTCGATT
>JBATMM010000082.1:0-3963 GCA_049289835.1 Saprospiraceae bacterium
GCAGTGAAACATCCTGAAAGACAGCCCATGTAGGGACGCCTTTTTTCTTGGCTTCTTTTTTGCGCAGATCTTCTAACTGGGCGACCAGCACTTCGTCGAGAGCCACCATCTTGGCGGGTGCATCATCATCCGAAGTTTTCTCATTAGAGAAATCCCTGTTGAGTGGAATCTTAAGACTCTTTGGTTTCTGAATGTAAGCTTTACCTGCTGCAGTCAATTTTAATACACCATAATTTTCAATCTCCTTCTCCAACAACCCGGCTAATAAAGCTTGTCTTACAATAGAATACCAAAACACATCTCCCTTCTCAATGCCGGTGCCATATCCTTCAAGCAAATTGAAGGCATACTCATTCATTTCTTTGCTGGATTTACCCATCATGAAGTCGACAATCACTTTCGTAGAATATCCTTCCTTCAGTTTTAAGATAACTTCAAGCGCTTTTTTAACCTCATTTTTGACTTCATGCTTTTCTTTCGGAAAGCGGCAATTATCACAATTTCCTTCGCATTGACTATCATCATATTCTTCACCGAAATAATGCAGAAGAAATTTCCTCCGGCAACCACTTGTCTCAGCATAAGCAACGACTTCCTCAAGAAGCTGTCCTCCCATCTCGCGCTCTGCTACAGGTTTATCACGAAGAAATTTTTCGAGCTTGTAAATATCCTTTGGTGCATAAAATGAATAACAAGATCCTTCCAGGCCATCACGACCACCACGTCCTGTTTCCTGGTAATAATTTTCAATACTCTTTGGTATATCATAGTGAATGACCACGCGTACATCGGGCTTGTCAATTCCCATTCCGAATGCGATTGTGGCACAGATCACTTTTACTTCTTCACTCAGAAAATTATCCTGAACACTGGCTCTTGTCTTCGAATCCATACCGGCATGATATGGAGCTGCAGAGATGCCGTTCAAATTCAACATCTGCGCAAGCTCTTCAGTTGTTTTCCGGGCCTGTACATAGATGATCGCAGAAGGACTGCCTGCACCTTTAAGGATCTGCAGAATTTCTTTTATCGTCTGTTCCTTATTGAGCTTGGGCCGGACTTCATAATATAAATTAGGTCTGTTGAAACTTGAAATAAACTTGCGTTCATTTTTCATTTCAAGACTCTTGACGATATCAGACTGAACTTTTGGAGTAGCGGTGGCCGTTAATGCCATAGCCGGTATATTTGTGCCGATGCGTTCGATCATCGAACGAATATTTCTGTATTCAGGACGGAAATCATGGCCCCATTCAGAAATACAATGTGCTTCATCAACAGCTACAAAAGAGATATTCGTATTACTGAAAAATTCCAGATTCTCTTCTTTTGTCAATGTCTCAGGAGCTACATATAAAAGCTTTGTCACGCCACTTTCTATATCTTCTTTTACCTGAGCTATTTCTTTCCGGCCTAAGGATGAGTTGAGAAAATGTGCAATGGCATCGCCTTCATGATATCCGCGGATAGCATCTACCTGATTTTTCATCAATGCGATGAGTGGAGAAATAATGATGGCTGTTCCTTCCATCATCAATGCAGGTAGCTGGTAACAAAGAGATTTGCCACCGCCGGTAGGCATGATGACAAGACAATCTCTTCCTTCCATTACCGTCTCGATAATAGCTTCCTGATCCCCCTTAAACTGCGTAAAACCAAAATACTCCCGGAGGGATTCCTGCAGATCAATAACAGGCTGACTCATTGACTATGACTATTTTTTCTAAATATAAGAAACATAATGCGGATAATGAAATCCGTCCCTTGGAAATTTATTTTTATTTCTCAGTACAATGGAACGGAGTGGATAGGATATGATTGTATGATGCAATGAATGATCTGATGGATCAATTTTTATCGCATACAGAATTTAATTTCCAAATACAGGATTAAACATTCACCTTATACCGGCAAGACCTTTGGCAAAAAAATAAAGATGATGAGGATGAGGTGAATTGAAGAATTATTTCCCGGCTAATTTTTTGACGAACTTCTCTAATTCATATTCATCACCCGGGGTATAACCTTCGTGCTGATATACGATGTTGCCTTCGGTGTCGACCACAAAGGTCTGCGGTATGGCCTGGAAATTCAAAGCTTGCTGCAATTCCTGTTTAGAATCCACCAGTACTTCAAACTCCCATCCTTTTTCCTCAATCAGTGGCTTGACTTGTGATACGGCTCTTGCATTGTCGATGGAGATGGCGATCAATTGTGTATTATAATCTGACCTCCATGTCGGGTAAAGTTCGGAGATGGCATCAAGTTCTCTCTTGCAAGGTGAACACCAAGTAGCCCAGAAACTCAGGATAGTAATTTTTCCTTTTACCACATATTCCTGGATATTGATTGGCTTTCCCTGGAGGTTAGTTATGGTGACACTAGGGACTTTTTTATCTCCGTCAGGCAGGGTAAATCCAAACGCAAATGATGCCAATAGGAGGACGTACAAAATGCTTTTCACTACTAATTTATTTTAGACTTGTAAATTAAAGGCGGAAACCCGGTGAGATATAGGGGCTGCCATTCCTCAAATATCTATTTTTGGAGCTAAATAGCGAAGGTTATCCGTCCATTTAACGAATCATTAATCCATTAATGTATATGACAGCATCCCGTTCCCTTTCGGCGCTGATATTCTGCTTGTTTTCAATGACTTGTATGGCTCAGGATCAGCTCAATCTCTCCGGCAGCCTCGAATCCAACGTCAATTTCTACATGCGGGATACCAAAATCGGTGCAGCCAACACGCCACAATATGACTATCAGCTTGTGGGCACAGAGACCTGGATCACACTGAGAGCCCAGGTTTCAGGTTTCGATCTTGGTATTCGATATGATATTTTCGCTAATTCTGCCTTACTCAATCCAACCGATTCATATACAGCTCAGGGAATAGGCCGCTGGTATATAGGTAAGAAAATCGGTAAGCTGGCCATTCTGGGAGGACATATATATGATCAGTTTGGAAGCGGTGTCATTTTCAAAGCATATGAAGAGCGTCCTCTTCTGATTGACAATGCACTAGTAGGTCTAAAGCTCACCTATGAAATCTCTCCGACCTGGACCATCAAGGGATTAGCAGGAAGACAGAAAAATCTATTCGACCTCTATCCATCTTTCCTTAAAGGCTTAAATATTGAAGGCTTCAAATCATTCAGTGAAGAAGGAAAATTATCAATTGCTCCGGGATTAGCCCTTATGCACAAAACGATCTCTAAACAGCAAATGGATGCTCTGGCAGGCACACTTAGTCAATACACACCTGAAGATTTTATTCATGAAGCTCCTTTTAACGCACTTGCAGCTTCCGTTTATAACACGCTTACTGCCGGAAGATTCAGCTGGTATGTTGAAGCAGCATACAAAACAGAAGATGTCATCTATGATCAGTTTGCAACCCGAACTTTGTGGACAGGTGTTACGTCAAAAGAAAAATATGTGTTGACTTCCGGTCATTTAATTTATACATCATTTTCTTATGCAGGCGGAGGCCTGGGCCTGACCGGTCAATACAAGCGAACTAAAAACTTCAATTTCAGAACAGATCCCTTTGTAAAACTCAATCGCGGCATCATCAATTTTCTCCCCCCGATGTCACGGATCAACACCTATCGTCTCACCGCCAGATATAGTCCTGCCACACAAGAACTTGATGAACAGGCATTCCAATTCGATGCTACTTATGCAATCAGTAAAAAAATTGGAGTCCTGATCAATGTATCTAAAATCAACAGACCTGATGCTACAGACAATAAGGACATCTACACTGAGCTATTTACACAAGTGTCCCTTAAAAAACCTCGTAAATGGACATTGCTTGCAGGCGTTCAGTACCAGGATTATAACCAGGAATTATATGAAGGAAAATCAGGCGTGCCCCATGTGAAAGCGGTCACGCCTTATGTTGATTATATCATCAAAGTGGATCAGAAAAAATCATTTCGCACAGAACTGCAATAC
>JBATMM010000083.1:0-1665 GCA_049289835.1 Saprospiraceae bacterium
ATCTCCACGAGCTCTTGAACCATATAAAATAATAGTTGCATGCGGTTCTGCCTTCTGAACCAAATTCTTTATTTTTAATAATATATTGTTATCAATATTCATTATACAAATTTAATCAATTACTTGATGACTTAAACGCCTTCAAGAATTCAGAAATTAGATTTAGGGCTCGTTTTAGCTCACCTTACCCGAAAAACCACTGTATTGATTTACTACATATGAACACTGGTTATGCCATAAATGCATATATCTTTGCAGTCAAAGCACATCCCCAAGGGCTAATCCCCTTGGGTCAACGCCTCCCCTAAGGAGGCGTTTCCTTTTCCGCCCTTTCTGCCCTTTCGCCCTTTCTGCCTTTTCTGCATTTTCTACCTTTTCTGCCTCTTCTGCATTTTCTGCCTCTTCCTCACGCTGCCCCCTCCCCTGCGTTGCTCCAATCTCATCCTATACGCGCAAACCCCGGGGCGACCTCACGCGCAAGAGTTCCCAAATTTTTATATCCGATGTATTGCGAGCGCAAAAAGCAATACATAAGTTACGGTTGAGCGTAGATTTTATCTACGTTTGTGTGTCAGCAAAACTCCGTTTTGCGTAAATGGATTTTCCTTTCCCTTATAGAAATCAAGGAAATCCTTAAATTCAATCTTTATCATTAAAATCAAATACACATGGCGAAAACCACAAATACCCTTAAAAAGCCGAATAAAGGCGTTTTCCAGGGAGGAAAAATTGAAAACAAAATATACCAGATGGAATGTCGCACCTGTGATTGGAAAAGCGATAAGATCCCTTTCAGATCGTCATTGAACCTTCAAGCAGAAATGCATAAAAGATTCACCAAAGATCTTAAGACTGGCAAATTACATCGCGTGGAGATGATTGTGGTGAAGGATTGATCTGAAATTCGACCGAATGAATTTCGTTGTTACAAAATCGACCGTGCCTGAGGCACTGGTTGACAACCATCTGTGATGTGCCGTCCGGTAAACGTTGAGTGAAACTGGCTTATCAGTTAATAGGTTTATTAGCGATAATTTTTTATGTGCAGCAAATGATCAATATATCTTCACACTACACATACACCAGTTTTCTACTATCCAATTTTCTTTCCTCATCAAATCTATACGCCACCAAATACCCTTCTTTTGCAACACTGTAATCCAGACAGCAAATATTACCTCTATAAAGCGTTGGATTCCCTCTAAGCCAATAGTGTCCAAAAAAAACCGGCTTGTCTGAATCTGAGTAGAAATCCAAATTCGTTATTTGCGATTTATCTACAGATACATCCGGTAAGTTTTTAAGAGGCTCAACACTGATTTCTTTATAGGTGCATTTCAAAGGATCCTCCCACCATTTTATTCGTATTTCCTTTCGTATGGCTCCGTCCTTATCTGTGAAATCAAGTCCTTCCGGCATGGATATTTCTTTACCCTTTAAAGTGATTTCTATCGCTTCGTTGATCTTCGTCCCTTTGATGGCAGATTCGTAGATCAGGTCATCAGTAAGTTTCGTGTCGGAAAGAACACTTTGCAAATAACTAATGGTTTTATAATCCCAGCAGGCATGAACAGCACGGACATTTCCTGTTTCGTAGTATAGAGGAAGCGTCTTAAACCAATCTATGTATTCATTGTATTCCTCCTGCTTATTTTGAAACTGCTC
>JBATMM010000084.1:0-2989 GCA_049289835.1 Saprospiraceae bacterium
TAAAACAATATATATTTGGATTGGATTAATTTCTGTTTTTATTGTTTTACTGTCAAGAATTATAGTTGTCTTCTTACCTCATTTGGCATTTCCTAAACTCTTGAATCTAACCCATAAAGAAGCCAAAATAATAAGTTGGGGTGGTTTACGAGGCGGACTTTCTTTGGCTTTGATATTATCATTGCCTGAAAGTGAAACAAAGGACATGCTCCTTATTTCGACATATTTTTGCGTATTGTTTAGTATAATTATACAAGGACTAACAATAGAAAAACTTGCAAAAACAACGTAACAAAATTACCAACCACTGATATGAGTTTGGACATATCGGATCACTTGGGCAACAGAAGGATAGATTGATATTAATGACTCGTAGGTCGAAAATCTGACTCCCATCCACATTTTTAGATTTACTTTAGCCCCTGTTTTAAAAATCACCATTAACCCATTTTCATGAAAAAAGTACTGATTTCCCTCATTGTCTGCTTGCAGGCTCTGATTTCCATTGCCCAGACTGATAAATATCCAACTATCGATATTCCATACAAAAAATTTGTTCTGGACAACGGCCTGACACTCCTGGTCAGTGAAGATCATAAAATACCAATGGTCGCTTTCAATATCTGGTATCATGTCGGCAGTAAAAATGAAAAACCCGGCAAGACCGGTTTCGCCCATTTATTTGAGCACATTATGTTCACCGGATCAGAACATTATACAAATTTTGATGAAGTGATGCAGACGGTAGGCGGTGGTAGTAATAATGGTACAACCAATAATGACCGCACTAACTTTTTTGAAAACTTCACTTCCACTGGTCTTGATCGTGTTCTTTGGGTTGAATCAGACCGGATGGGCTTTTTGTTAAATGGTCTTGACAGTAATAAAGTGGAAATTCAACGCGGAGTCGTTCAAAATGAAAAACGACAAGGTGATAATCAACCATACGCGGTGGCGGAGGACCTGACGATAAAGAGTACCTACCCTACCGGTCATCCTTACTCATGGAGTGTCATCGGAAGCATGGAAGATCTGAGCGCCGCAAGTCTCGAAGATGTGAAAGAATGGTTCAGAACATACTATGGACCTAACAACGCCATCATGGTGATCGCAGGTGATGTCAATACAGATGAAGTGCTTGAGAAAGTAAAAAAATATTTTGGGTCTATTCCTGCCAGCCCACCTATATCAAAGCATAGCGAATGGATCGCAAAGATGAGTGGTAAGCATGTGCAAAATGCACAGGACCGGGTTCCTCAGGCACGTCTGCAAAAGACATGGAACGTACCGGCGTGGGGAACAAAAGACATCACCTATCTCGAGTTATTGAGCAGTGTTCTCACCAATGGTGTTTCATCAAGACTCTACAAACGTCTGGTGTATGACGAACAAATATGTACTGATATCTGGAGCTACAATAATGGTGCTGAGATCGGTGAGCAATTTTATATCGGTGCAAATGCAAAACCCGGTGTTTCGTTAGGCAAGGTAGATTCGATCATCAATGAAGAACTGAATAAAATATTTACATCAGGTGTTACTACTGCAGAACTCGAATTAGCAAAGACAGGATATTTCTCTTCATTTATAAAAGGCATGGAACGTATCGGTGGCTTTGGTGGCAAGAGTGATATTCTCGCAGAAAGTGAAACGTATGGTGGCAGTCCGGATTATTATAAGAAAATACAATCATGGATAAAAGCTGCTACACCGGCTGATCTTCAACAAGCAGCAAAAGACTGGCTCTCAGATGGTGAGTATGTACTAAATATTGTTCCGTATGGTGATTTTACAAGTAGTGAAAGTGCAATGGACCGAAAGGTGATTCCTCCTGTTGGAAATACACCTCTGGCTGCATTTCCACCGATTACACAATTCACACTGAGCAATGGATTGAAAGTATATCTCGCCGAACGACACGATGCACCACTCGTCAGCATGTCCGTGATGTTTGATGCCGGATATGAAGCAGATCAGTTTTCGCAACCGGGCACAGCGAGATTGATGAGCAATATGATGACTGAAGGAACAACAACCAAATCCGCTGTGCAGATCAGTGACATGGCCAATGCACTCGGTGCAGATCTGGGTGTCAGTGCATCGGCCATCAGTACCTCGGTCAACCTGAAGTCATTGAAGTCTAACCTTGATTCATCGCTTGGATTGATGACGGATGTGATGCTCAATCCATCTTTCCCACAATCCAATTTTGAACGAGTGCAGAAAGAACAAATCATCGGCATCGGACAGGAAAAAGCAGATCCGCAATCACTGAGCTCACGAATCATCCCAGGTCTTCTGTATGGAAAAGGAAATCCATTGAGCAATCCGATGTCAGGCACCGGATATGAAACTACAGTTTCGAAAATCAAACGTGAAGACCTGGTTAGTTTTCATGACACATGGATGGGCGTCAACAATGCAACAATGGTTGTAGCCGGTGATGTGACGGAGGCGGAACTAAAACCAATACTTGAAAAATATCTGGCCTCCTGGAAATCGCATGCTGTCCCAAAGAAAATTGTCACCAAAACGCCGACATCTACCGTGCCAACAGTTTACCTGATCGATATGCCTGATGCAGATCAGACAGTGATCAGTGCTGTAGAACTTAGTCCTGCGCCAAGTGCTCCGGGCAATGATGCTATGCGATTGATGAATACTATGCTCGGAGGATCATTTCTATCACGTATCAATCAGAATCTGAGAGAAGACAAACATTGGTCATACGGTGCAGGATCTTATTTCTTTGACACCAAAAATCAGGGTCTCTTCATTACCTATGCTCCTGTTCAAACTGACAAGACCAAAGAAAGTCTCATCGAGTTGATGAAAGAACTCAAACAGGTGAATGGTGATAAACCGATCACCGAAGATGAGTTTCGCAAAGAGCAAAACGCTACGTTGCTTGAAATACCAGGTAGATGGGAAACGAATGGCAATGTACGCGGGACTATCCAGAGCGCTATTCTCTATGGCAAAGGATTAG
>JBATMM010000085.1:0-11399 GCA_049289835.1 Saprospiraceae bacterium
GCACCCCTCTCTCACATGAATTTTGTATCCAAGAGATATAACTGTAAAAAGAGAGGGGATGGGGGTGAGTTACCAGAAAATCATTTCACCCCTCTCTCACATGAATTCTGTATCCAATAGATACACTTTAATAAGAGAGGGGCCGGGGGTGAGTTACTCGGAGAATTAAGAGAGGGACCGGGGGTGAGTTACCAGAAAATCTTAAAGAGAGAGTTGTTTGATTACAATATGAAATCATGACTCCCCTCTCTCCCTGAGATATTATTTCTATAAACGCATACTGTAAAAAGAGAGAAGGGGCCAGGGGTGAGTTACCAGCAAACTTCAATCATGATGTTCCCCTTCGCCTTTTGTGAGTTGACTAAATAAATAATAAGCTCCTTTTACTACAACTTTACTTCCTTTTGCCAATTCTTCCAATGGAATAACTTCGGTGAAGCCCATGTCGGATACTCCGGATCGGATCTGTATTTCCTTGAAATGATCCGGCTTTGTCTCCACGAAAATGTAGTGTTCATTTCCATTACTGACTATAGCTTCATCAGGCAGCGTACTGATCATATTCTGATCAATATTTATCCTTGCCTGGATAAACATACCCGGGAGGAGTGCTTCTGTGACATCCATTATTTTTGCATGCGCGATGGTCGCCTGCTGATTGGGCTCGAATGATTTATTGATGCTGAATATTTTTGCCGTATGCGTGTGCATCGGATCATTAGCATCTGAAAACGATAAAGTCTGTCCCACATGTACTTTATGTACATCCTGCTCGAAAATGGTAAGATCAATATGCAAAAAACGGTTATCTACAATTTCGAAGACCATGGAATTTGGATCAACGAATTGTCCGATACTGATACTGATACGGGTGATGTGCCCGGTGATCGGTGAAAGGATGGTGAACGAAGGCCTTATTTTTTCCGCCGTCAGTGTCTGCGGATTGATATTATATAGTTTAAGTTTTTGCTCAAGTGTTTTTTGCCTGACCAATGCACTGTTGTAATTGTTCTCCGCGGACTGCACACTTTTTGCGGCATTGATATTATCTTTTTGCAATTCTTTCTGACGTTCAAATTCAGCTTTGAGAAATACAAGATTCGTACTGCTTTCTAAAAAATCCTGTTGCACCTGCAGGAGATCCATGTTTTCAAGCGTCGCCAGGATTTGTCCTTCATTGACATATTCACCTTCTTTCACCGCAATGGATTTGACGATGCCCCCGGCCAGAATGCCCACCTTAGCTTTGTTCTGTGGAGGTAGTTCCAGTTTACCGTTGGCCTGTAAAGAAGTGGAAAGATTCCGGTATGTGATCGTGTCCAGGGAAAGCCCGATTGCCTTTTGTTGTTCAGGTGTGAGTTCCATCTCTGTTGAAGATCCTAAACTGGCGGATTCAACGATTGGTTCAGGTTTTTTTAAATCGCAAGCCAAAAGGAAGATCAATGGAATTAAATACAGCATTGCGCTTACAACTGTATGCCGATTTTTGTTTTTATATATAGGTATTATAAATAGCATGGCTGGAAATACTTATTTGTTAAGAAGATAATTGATATTGATAATCGCCAGGTTGAGATTTTTAATCGTCTCCAGGAATTGGCTTTGAATAGTGTAGGCCGTGTTGATATTCTGGATATACTCTACATACCCTATCTCCCCGGATTGATAACTTTTTTCAGCTGTGCTGATCAGTAAACGGGACATGGGAATTCCTTCCGTCTGAAAATAATGATAGCTCTCTGAAAATTTTTTATACTGTTGAAGAGCTTCCATATACGCTGCATGTAATGAAAGTTTTGACGCCTGTATATTGCTCTCTTCCGCATTGATCTGCAGAAGTGCAGCTTTGCTTTGCACTGCTTTGCCTGACTTAACAATAGGTATGATGAGGCCAATATCCCAACCCCAGAAAGGAGTGACCTTGTCAATGCTTTGATTAAAAACACCTACCTGGAATGATGGACTGTACCTGCTTCTGTCCAGTTTCCAATTGGCAATGCTGACATTCATTTTTTGTTTTTCAAATTCCAACACAGGATTATGAAAAAGTTGTGCAGTATCTGCATCTTCAGGAGGTGGCAACGGTACTAATTCCATATCCGCTGCATAATAGTCACCAGGTATCCCAAGCCATTGATTTAACTGTGCCTGGGCGATAGCGATGTCGCTCTGTGCCTGTTGCAATTGGAGTTGCAATTGTTTTAATTGAGTTTCGGCGGACAATTTTTCCAGTATATTACTTTCGCCTACGGTGTATTTTTTCGCGGCATAGTCTGCGAAATGTATGTATAAGCTGTCAATTTTCCGGAGAAGCAAATAATTTTGCTGCGTAAATAACAACTCGTAGTAGGCCGAAGAAACATTTTTCATTAATTCATTCTTTGACACCTCAAGCTGTTGTTTGGCCAGCAATATGTTTTGCCGCTGAACCTGTGCCTGTCTTTTGTATACCAACGGATATTGAACACTTCCGGAAAAGGTGAGATTATAATCATTGACTTTGCTATTGATGCTTCCTCCCTGATAATTGATCGTAAACGGATCGAGAGTAAATGCATTCTTCTTTAAAATTTCCTGTTGTCGGATCGCATACATGCCGGATTGCATGACAGGATGATGACGAAGGGCGATAGAAATACAAGAATCCAATCCAAGTTCAGATCGCGGTGTATTTGTAGAAAGCAAAGAAGCTTGCGCCTTCGATTGAGCCGGCAGAAATGAACCAACACAGATAATTATCAATATAGAAACTGATGTTGTGGTGAAGTTGCTTTTATTTTTAGAAAAGAAAAGTGAGTACAACACGGGGAGTACAATTAAGGTGAGTAATGTGGATGAAATCAAACCACCGATGACGACGGTAGCCAATGGTTTTTGCACTTCACTACCGGCCGAAACACTCAATGCCATTGGTAAAAAACCAAATGAAGCCACTGCTGCTGTAATTAACACAGGTCGTAATCGTGCTGATGTACCTTTAAGAATGCGCTGTGTGATGTCTTTTTCTCCTTCTTTTTCCAAACGATTGAGATAGGATATCAGTACAATTCCATTCAACACAGCTACACCAAATAAAGCAATAAAACCAATACCTGCACTAATGCTGAAATTCATATCCCGAATCCATAGCGCACCCACTCCACCGATGGCTGCTAAAGGAATGGCTGAAAAAATAATCAACGTCTCCTTGATACTACGGAAGGTAAGAAAGAGCAACATAAAGATCAATAGAAGTGCAACAGGAACCGCGATCGCCAATCGTCCTTTCGCTTCCTGCAGATTTTGAAATGTGCCGCCATATTCAATATAATATCCTGGTGGAAGATTTAATTTTTGCGTGAGTGCTGTCTTAATTTCTTCCGCGACACTTTGAATATCTCGGTTGCGTACATTGACTTCCACCACCAATCTCCTCTCTCCATTATCACGGCTTATTTCTGCAGGTGCGGACTGAAAGGAAACTTTTGCTAACTGACCTATTGGAATTTGCGATCCATCCGGAAGGGGAACAAAAATATTTTTAACCTTTTCCTCATCCGCATCATGATAATCCGCAAGACGTACCACCAGATCAAATTGTTTTTCACCTTCATACACAACACCAGCTTTGCTACCTGCTAAAGCCGTATTGAGTATATTGTTGACATCGACAATATTCAATCCAAATTGAGCGATGCGTTCGCGATCATATTTGACGACAAGCTGAGGCATGCCTACGATCTGCTCCACCTTTATATCTTCTGCCCCCTGTACACCGGATATGATCTTAGCGGCCTCATTGCCTTTTTCAAAAAGCACATCCAGATTCTCACCATATATTTTTACAGCGATGGCAGATTTTACACCCGCTATCAATTCATTGAATCGCATTTGGATAGGTTGCTCAAAGGTTAAGTTGACACCGGGGATCACACTCATTTTTTCACTCATCTTTTCAATCATTCCTTCCCGCGTGGATGCCGTCGTCCATTCCTTTTTATCTTTCATCACCACCAGAAGGTCGGCCGTTTCAATAGGCATGGGATCTGTAGGAATTTCAGAAGTTCCGATTTTAGAAACACATTCTATCGCTTCCGGAATATTATCCAGGATGATTTTTTCAAGTTGTGTACCGACGGCAATGGTTTGATTAAGATTACTTCCCTGTCTGATGACATAATTGATTGCAAAATCCCCTTCATCCAGTTCGGGAATAAATTCTCCTCCGAGTCTAAGAAAGACAATTACACTACCTCCGAGAAATAGAAGGGAAATGAAAATAATGGTCTTGCGCCATTTGAGTGCTTTGATGAGTGAAGGTGTGTAGAGTCGTTGTAAACAATGGATGAAACGCTCACTCCAGCTTTTTTGTGTAGACGATTTATTGTTCAGGAAAAGGGAGGCCATCAACGGTACATAAGTCAGTGATAATAGCAAAGCTCCGATGATCGCAAAACTAACCGTCTGTGCCATTGGTTGAAACATCTTTCCTTCTATCCCCACTAAAGCAAAAATGGGTACATAGACAATGAGGATGATGAACTGACCAAATACAGCGCTGCTCATGATAGAGGTTGAATTGCTGATGACCTCTTCATCAAAACCCTCATGTATGTTTTGTTCTCCGGTGTCGGTGATTGGAGACAAGGCACTTCTCCGTTGGATTGAAAATAATAATCCTTCGACAATGATGATGGCGCCATCCACGATCAATCCAAAATCCAGCGCGCCCATGCTCATCAGATTTGCGCTCAGTCCAAAGATGTTCATGATAGAAATCGCAAAAAGGAGTGAGAGCGGTATCACTGTGGCTACAATCATGCCCGCTCTGATATTTCCAAGTAAAAGGATCAGGATAAAAATGACGATCAATGCGCCGATGAGCAGGTTTTCTTCTACAGTGGATACTGTATGATGGATCAGCTTCGTGCGGTCGACAAAAACATCAATGGACACGCCCGGAGGCAAAGATTTTTCTACTTGCTTGATACGATTTTTTACAGCACCAATCACATCAACCGAATTGGCTCCTTTCATCATCAGTACAACACCACCTACGGTTTCACCTTCACCATTTCGTGTCATCGCACCATATCGGGGAGCAAAACCAAATTGAACTTTAGCGACATCGCGAATAAGAATCGGAATGCCGTTTACATTCTTGATGACGATGTTTTCAATATCAGCCAATGATTGAATCACACCTTCACTGCGGATAAAATAAATATTGGGCCCCTTATCGATGTAGCTTCCACCTGAATTTTCATTGTTTTTCGAAAGGGCATCATATACTTCGAGCAATGTAATGTTCATGCCGATGAGCTTTTCTGCAGCTACTGCTATTTCGTATTGCTTGAGTTTGCCACCGAAACTGCTCACATCGACAACGCCAGGCACACCGAGTAACTGACGTTTGACAATCCAATCCTGGATCGTACGCAGATCCATGATATTGTATTGGTCCTTTGATGAGCTGTCAACAGCAAGTGTATATTGAAATATTTCACCCAGACCTGTTGTGGGAGGAACGAGTCCGGGTATACCAAAATTTTTTGGAATGTTTTCACTTGCAGTTGTTATCCGTTCTGAGACTAATTGCCTGGCCAGATTGACGGGCACATTATCTTTAAAGACAACGGTGATGACAGAAAGTCCGCTACGGGATGTCGAACGCAATTCCACCAGATCGGGGATGGTCTTCATCTGCATTTCTATCGGATAGGTGATGAATTGTTCTACTTCCTGTGTCGCCAGGTTTGGCGCATTAGTGATGACCTGCACCTGGTTGTTCGTCACATCCGGTAAGGCATCGATTGAAAGTTGTGTTGCAGAATAAATACCCCATCCTACAAACATCAATAATAGAATGCCTGTGATGAGTTTATTGTGTACTGAAAATGAAATGATTTTCTCTATCATTTTAATAAAAGATCAAATAAGCTATTTGAAATAATGACACCGTGATCATAGAACGAAAAGGAGCCGTATCCATGATATTCCATTTTGCAACGGAATGTAATAAAAATCAATCAGCTTATTTTTGGCGGCTGCCAGATAGAGAGGCATATATCCTGAAGAAAAGCGGCCTGGTCATGGGGTTGGTTAAGTGCGGAAGTCCAACTTATGGGAATAGATTCAATCAGTTGATATGATTGATTGTAAACCGCACCACAGCAAGGGCAAAGACAAAAGGGAGAGCAGGCTTCATCTTCATGATGATCGTTGTGGCTGCTCTGAGATTCAGCTACCAGTGTTTGAGGAATGAAACCCGGATCACATGCATCCACACATGGCCGTATAGAAAGGACCAGGATATAGAGGGCGTATGTGAAACAAAATAATTTCATGGGCATAAATGTAAGTATAATAATCTAGAGGATGGTTGGAGCAAACTCCAACCATGGCAGACCCTTTGCTGCTGCAGGAGTTTTCTCATGCAGCTACGAAGAATTGCCGTGGCAGGAGTTTGCTCCTGCCACATCAGTTGTGCAGTATGATTACCGAAGATGGTTGGAGCAAACTCCAACCATGGCGTATCCATGTACGCCGCTGCCGGAGTTTCCTTCTGCAGCCACAGTATGTTGTTGGAGAAAACTCCAACCACGGCTTATCTATTATTCCAAAATAAGTTTTTTGATGGAAGTTCTTTTCCCATCACTGATTTTTACAAAATAGATACCGGCGCTGGTGTTCTTTAATTCAATCTCCTTTGACAATGAATCGCCAAAAGATCCTGATAAAATAGTATGCCCGACGATATCCACTATTTCAAAAACTACAGGCTTGCTAAAATTTGAATTTTCAATATGAAGAGTGCACTCCTTTACAGTAGGATTAGGATAAATAGAAAATTGAATATTGTCCACTATGGGATCAGCTAGTGCAGTTAGTGAATTCCAGCAATCAATAATGGGTATGGCCATTGCGGCATTGCAGGCATATGGCAGGCCATACATATCTTCAATGGTTCGCAATATGGTATAATGATTAATGGTATCCGCATATTCACCAGGCTCAACCATCGGTCCATTGAAAATGGTGACGATATGATTACTGTCGCTGCCATTATCTTCATCGAAGGTGAGAATGAATAAACTATTGTGCGTCCTTGCCCATTGAATATATCCGTCAAGATTGTAGTTCACCCAATTATCAGCATTGGTGATGCGATACGGATCAGAACCATTATGCATATCATTGCTCTGAGAGGGAATGACAAAACTAACGGTAGGTAATATTGAAAAGTCAGAAGATGGAAATGCTGAAAAAGGCTGATTTGTATTCGCAGGAATTTGATTTGCGCCTGAGCCCATCCAATTCGCCGCCGGGTTATGTTTGCGGGCATATGCATGTGAGGAGGCTCCATTATATCCAACAACCGGTAATCCTTCAGAGAAGGTTATAAATGATTTTCCAGAATCAATAAGCTGTCGTCCGAGGTTCTCCGTTGTAAATGGGATGCCTGACGGAACATAGTCATTGATGACACCCTGATTGCAACCCGAATACAAATCAAGATAATTGGGTTGACTTGGATGTTCTACTGCATAGGATTGAGAAAACAATGCGGTAAAAGAATCGCCTGCGAGTGCATTAATATATGGTGATGCGGATGATCCGATAATCTGAGAATAGGCATGATTTTCAAGAAACAGTAGGACAATGTGGTCAGGAGCAGGAAGGGCTACCTGGCAAAATATTTTATAAGGTTGAATGAAAAGAAAAAAGAAAGCAGGAATATACCTACAGAATGATCTAAAAGAATTAAGAGGTTTTTCCATATATGAATAAAGATATCATCAAAACCAAATTATGGGAATAAAGGTTTTCATGATAACTGACAATGCAATCTATATTCTGATCAGAATTTAATTCCACGCTTCTTCATTTCCTCAGCAAGCTTTCCGGCGATAGGCCTGCATGTACAATTCTTCTGATGCTCCAGATGCCACTTCACCCTTTGCTCAAATGTGGGATTCTTAGGCATTTTATTTTTGTCATGCCATTCTTTATTTATTTTCATATACAGATAATTTATGAGTTCTCCTTGGTTGTGAGATTCCCGATCACTAAAACGTTCTGATGTGAGAGAACTGCCGGTGATTCCTTTTTAAAATAATCGATGCAGGTTTCGAATGATTATAAATGAGGATCATCATGACGATCATCAATATATTCCATGCAAAATAGGCAATGAGCCCATACGGACTCAGGACCCAGTTCACATCTACAATGGTCCAGAGGGCACTCATCAAACTGACAACCCCATTAGCGATGAGCAACCCTCTGATCACATTGTTCCTATTGCGATAGTACCCAGCCATCAGCAATGTTGCGATTCCCAATAATGCATATCCCCACATTTCATTAGCCCAACAAAACGACATGGGGTTCGACATGGAGAACATGGCGATAGCAGAATCATATTCCGGTTTATAATGCAAAACAAGATTATGTACAAATGTGGTCTGGCATATATAATTGAAAGAAATCAATGCACAAAAAACAATAGTCCATCCGAAGGAAACCAACAAATGGAACTTCGTCAGCGCATTGTCTTCTTTATAATTGAGGTAATGACCGGCTACCAACATCAACATACCCCCGATGAGAAAAAAGCCGAAGTAAAACGGCAGATCCTGAATGACAGAATAATGATTGGCAAATACTGCAGGTGATACCCATGCTGGTTGCGGACTAATGCTATTGACAAGCAGAAAACCTAAGGGCCCGGATAGCACAAAACCCACTAGCCCTACCAGGGCCCCTAAGGAAATCAACTTGTTATGATTGTTAACCACAGGACAAAACTCACGCGCCATTCAGATTTTATCAATGATCTGAATCACCGGGGCGATTGATTTTTGTCAGATCTTAAAATTAGTGGCGAGATAGGCCTGTAGTGAATTTAATTTTCAAGCTTCTTTTTTTCCACAAGTTCAGTAAAACTCTTAGCTGCATTAGTGAAATCGGATGGGATGAGGATCATGGTTGTTGTATTATTGTCAATACCGATTTCAGACAACATCTGCATGCGTCGCAATTCGAGAGCGATGGGGCTGCCTTCCATGACTTTGGCGCCTTGTGTCAATTTGATAGATGCTTCAAGTTCGGCTTCTGCTTTTACGATTCTGGCTCTCTTTTCTCTGATGGCTTCAGCTTCACGTGCCATGGCTCTTTGCATTGCTTCAGGAATTTCGACATCTTTCATTTCGACCATTTCTATTTTGATACCCCATGGAGTTGTGGCAGCGTCAACAATCTTCTGAAGTGTACCATTGATTTGTTCACGCTCTCTCAGGACTTCATCAAGTGAATGCTGTCCGATGATATTCCGTAGTGCGGTCACCGAAAACTGATAGACAGCTTTATAATAGTCGGCTACTTTGATGATGGCATCTTCAGGGTTTGTGATCTTAAACCATAGCACAGCATTGACTTTGATCGTCACACTGTCTTTTGTGATGGTCTCCTGCTGCTCGAGTGTAACGGTGTTCGTCCTGATATCAACACGCTGCTGCCGTTCAAGAAAAGGAATAAGCCAATAAATACCCGGACCTTTGACGGATTGGAAACGGCCCAATCTAAACACAATAGCCCGTTGATACTCTTGTGCAATGCGGATTCCGGAAAGAAGTATAAATGCTATTCCGGCAATGATGTATAGAGTTGTCATGAATAAAATATTTTAGATTTTTAATTGCAATCAATGAAGTTACAACACAATCCACCGTATTAAATTCAAAATATTAAATGAGTTCGTCGAAATGGCTTCGCTAACTAATCCCTATACTATTTCCTAAAGAGTGAAAACGACGGCATTAAAGATTCCGGCGTTTTTAGGGGTCAGTCAATAAAGATTCCAAAATGAAACAATTCAATATAATGTTTTGCTTCATGGTCTGAATTTATTCGCGTACCCATAATCTGAACCACATAGAAACATAAGGACACATAGAAAATTCACATAGAAATATTCGTTTTGTCATTATAAAAACCAAACCTCTTCTTCCTCTTCCACTTCTTCTTTCTCTTCTACCTTTTCTGCCTCTTCTGCCTTTTCCGCCATTTCCTTAAATTATTTCACGGGAACATTCAACCCCGATTTTTTCGCAAGCCAATCGGCCAGCTCATTGGATACTTTTCCTTCAGACCGCATTGAATTCAAAACCCAGTATTTACCTGTTGGATTGTCGAAATTGAACACCAGGACCAATCGCCGGGTTTGACCTTCATTGATGAAATGAACTCTGATACTGGCTTTCTTGTCCCCATCGAAAGTTGCCGTATCCATTTTTGTGATGGCCTGTCCGGTGACCAATTCATCCAGATGTTCAAATCCGTGATTCGTGACATATTTTTTGATGACATCCTGAGCTATCTCCTGACTGAAAAGTACTTTCGGTTCACTTTTGCAGGCGAAAAGAAAAAGGAAGGCTAAGGTGAAGGCTAAGGCTAAGAAATAGACAGCATATTGATTGTAAGTCGTGCGCATTTTATTTAATGAGTTTATAATTTTTATAATTAAAATCCATTCCTAAATATCGATGGATAAAATACTTTGCTTTTTCCTTTAATGTCTTACGATTGTGCGAAATATCAAAATCAAATTTCCAGTTTTTAGATGCAATTCTTTTTTTCATAACTTGAGGTTGATCAAGAAGAAAAGGATTCAATTCACTTACATGACTTTCATAATCAAATCGATCCGCTTTTTTTACATTATCTTCTACCCAGGAATTTTCATACCAGTATTTATGAAAATTTTCCTGCTTCCTCTGCATGGCACCGGGTTCCCGCACCCAACCATAATGATAAACATAAGCGTCAAGCAGAACAACATTTAATTTTTCGTTATTCCCTTTTCTGAATCCCTGGGCATCTTTGTATGAATAAATAGAGCGATCATTACGTATCACCCTGATCTCATGCTTATACCACCTGGAAGAAGAACCTACATAATCATACGAACCATAGAAATGCAAATAGTGGAATAAAAAACCATCAACTTTCTTTTCTTTTTCATACATCAACATTTGGGTTTTTATTGTGTCCAGATATTTTTCATGAATGACTTCATCACCCTGAATATAAAATGCCCAATCCGAGTCAGGAGAAATCGCTGCAAATGCTTTGTTCGTTTCCATCGCTAAAACAGCACCGCCTTCCCTTAATCCTTCATCCCATTCTGTCTCAATAATCCTGATTTTAGGACTCCCGATTTGTTTTATCAGTTCCAGGGTTTCATCTTTTGATTTTCCAACAGCGACTACTACCTCATCGCAGAGAGGTAAAATAGACCGGATAGCCTCTACGATCGGATAATCATAAATCAGGGCATCTTTAATAAACGTAAAACCGGAAACTTTCATGGATGAGCGTAAGATACAAAGAGTAATGAGTAAGAGCGTAAGACAGTA
>JBATMM010000086.1:0-6145 GCA_049289835.1 Saprospiraceae bacterium
GGGGTTGACCGAGGAAAACATCAACCGGGTTTTCGATACCCTACAGTGCAGAATAGTTATTATTTGATAGTATTTTAAATTTCACCATAAAGATTTTAAATCATGAAAGAGAGTGAAGAAAACCGGAGCAGCATAATAAATGCTGTATCTACTCCTTTAAAATTAGCGGCTTTAATAGTACTCTTTATTGAAGCACCTTTGATTTATCTTTTAACCAAAGTATCTGTTCAAAATATAGTTCTGATTATTTTTTTGATGATTGGAATACTGGTATTTACATTATTGGGCGTATATAAAATTGAAAAAGCACAGATTGCCTTGAAGAATGCAGAAATTATTCCTCCTACTGGCATAGCTGAAACCTCTAAAGATGCGTATACCTGGGATGTATTTCTTGCTGCACCGATGGCATCTCTTTCCTCGGACACTTACAAACAGACGACTGATAAGATTAAAGAAATTAAACGGGCCCTTGAAGTTGAGTGTGGGTTTCAACGGGTATTCTTCGCAGGTTCCAACATGGTCTCTCAAGGTGAATTTGAAGTTCCTGGTGTGTCTATTGCGAAAGATATTAACGCATTGAAAAATAGTCGTTATTTTATTCTTCTTTATCCAGAAAAAATTGCCTCAAGTGTATTATTTGAGGCTGGTATTGCTCTTGCACTAGGTAAGCCATCCTTTTACTTTAGCACTATGGATAATCTTCCTTTTTTAATGCAACAGGCTAATCAACAGTTTGATTTTGTTAAAATACATCCTGCGAATGATTTTGAACAAATTTTGACCATTATTAAGAATAATAAGAGGCAGATTTTTGAGGCATAAACCCAATATTCAACAATCCATTTCCCACATTCAATCTAATAAAATTATGCCAATCAGTTTTGACTGGTCTCAAACCATATCCTCGTTGCCTTCCTTCCCTATCCCTTTAGAATGGCGCGCCACGAGTACTGGACTGACAAAAACATAGGCAATGCCAATCTTAAATTAAGATTTCTAAGTGGTAAGAATGCCATGATCCGGATTTCATTTATTGCCGATGAGGGTTCCTGGAGTTATGTGGGAACAGAATGTAAAGATATTCCTGCCAATGAACCCACTATGAATTTCGGTTGGCTACGCGATAATACTAATGAAGCAGAATGGGAGCGCGTGGTGGTGCATGAGTTCGGACATGCCTTAGGATGCATTCATGAACATCAAAATCCCACTGGTGGAATCAAGTGGAATAAACCAGTAGTGTATGCCTATTATAAACGAAAGCCCAATGAATGGGAACCAGAGGACGTGGATAGTAATATTTTTGAAAAATACAGTAGCAACATAACTCAATTTACACAGATGGATAGAGATAGCATTATGGCTTATTACATCCCTCCTGCATTTACAACGAATGGATTTAGTATGCCTGAAAATAGTAAGCTTTCTCCGACAGATATTGCCTTTATTAGGGCACAGTATCCTAAATAACTGATTTTAATACACACTGCTTCAAAATCCTCTTCTTACTTCGACGCTAGTCAGGCAAATAATAAAAGAGTATATTGTAAAAATAGAAATTGAAGGAGGAAATTATCAAGGCAACGGACATATATTTCCTTTGGTCCAGGAACGGAATTGAAATCCACAAAGTCCAGTGTTCCATAAATGAGGCGAATACTCAAGGTCAAGACCTACAATTTCATTAATGATTTTTAAAAAAAACAAATGAGCGCTACATTAACCAAAGAATATATCATTTTCATGCAAAGACTGTTAAAATCCAACGGACTTTACACTGGTAGGATAGATGGTAGTTGGGGTCCGAAGACAACCTCAGCTGTTGAAACATTTGAAGCCCTTTCCTTAAAGTTAGCTAAAGACCTTGGCTCATTTGATGAGCAAACAGAGCGAAATATAAAGTCGCTGCATCTTAAAGCCCAGGAAGCTGCCAGAAAATTTATGAAAACGCTCAAAACTGCAGGAATCACCGCACGTATAATTTCAGGAACCCGCACCTACGAAGAACAAAATACACTATATAAAAAAGGCCGAAACGGTAACCATTCTCCTAAAGTAACAAATGCAAAAGGGGGACAAAGCAATCATAATTTTGGTATTGCCTGGGACATTGGCATCTTTATAAATGATAAATACATGACTTCCGTTTCTCCATACAATGAAGCAGGTCAGGTAGCATTGGCTGCCAGTATTCCCAAATTAGAATGGGGTGGAAATTGGGTAAAATTTGTGGATCGGCCTCATTATCAATTAGATACCCAGCTCGCCCTAGCCGAGGAACGTGACATGTTTGAGAAAGGACAGCCCTATATTTAAATCTGGCCTTCTTTCCTTGCATTTTACCTCACTAATTCCACATCCCCCATATTCACCTCCACACTGATGCACTGCAGGATGCTGGCTATCTGAAAGACAATCCTTGATTGTCCTTTTTTTGTCTCGACCTTTCCTTCCCACCCTTGCAGAGGTCCCCTCACAATCCTGACTTTGTCACCCACTGCACAAGGGACTACTTTCTCTACAGGAAATCCGTGCGTCATAATTTGCTCCAACAGACGAATTTCTTCTTCCCGTATTTCGCAAGGTTTACTTTCGAACGATACCAGGCGCACCACACCAGGATAGTAAAATAGCTTAGGGATATTTTGCTTGTTCAGTTTTACGAAAACGTAACTGGGTAGCAAGGGCACACTAACCGTTTTGACGCGGTCACTCCATTTTTTAATTTCTTTGACCAAAGGCAGAAAAACCTGAAATTTTGATTGCTTCAAATCCTGGTGAACCTTTTTCTCAAACCGGGATCTGGTGTAAATGGCGTACCACTGATAATCGGAAGTTAGGTTTTGGACTAAGCCGGTATTTACCGTTGCCGGAAAGTTGGAGTTCGAATACATATAAATAATAAATTGGTAATAATCTTAAAAAAAAACAGAATCGACTATTTGTAATGAACTAACATCCTGGTAGGAAATAATAATCCTTTTAGCCAGTGCTTATCTTTGAAAATAATTTGCATAAACCTACACTTTGATTTTTAAATCAGCAAGTTTTGCATGTAATATTTTAAAAGAAAATCATCAACATTTAAGCGAATTACCCGATTCACTGTGTGGATCCTTCAGATTGATTGGACATACCTTCCAAAGCAAGTTCTTTGCCCTTAGGCAAATGGGCAGATACAATTTCAGAGAAAGGCGATCCTTTGATGGACATTACCATTCTTTAAAATGTTTCTTTTGTCATGAAAGATGGTATCGTGTATAAAAATGAAACCGGGAAATAATTCTGATACCTTGACACACCTCAATCAAATCCGGAGTAAATCAATCGATATGAACTATGCAGAAATAATCAGCCGGTAGAAAGATTATTTCAAAATGGGATTGTCAAAAGAAAGTCTTTATCTACAGTGCGCATAAGCATCGATGTTGATCCATTTCACTAGACTTCTTCCGGATCGAATTGATAAGAATAAGGATGCCAAATTTGCACAATCTTCTATTCAGAATTTTGACAAATTGAGGGATAATGGACGACGAAAGCAATGAAGGGGCTGTCTCATTGTATATTCATTAAGTCCAGGTGTGAATTTTACCCGTACAACCATTAATTATACCTCCGGTCTGGCAGGTATCATGTAAAGTATATAACTTGGTTATTCTATGAATTATCATGAAAGGCTACAGGCACAGAGACATTTCTTCCATACACATGAAACCAAAAATATTGGCTTCAGAATTGAACAATTAAAGAAGCTAAAATCGATTTTACACCTGTGTGAACCATTTTTATACGACGCGATCTATTCCGATTTTAAAAAATCAGAATTTGATACGTATGCGACTGAATTAAGTTTTGTCTACCATGAAATTGATGAAGCTATTGATCATTTGCCGGAATGGTCAAAACGAAAGAGGGCTAAAACCAACATCATCAATCTTCCGGGTCATAGCTATATCATTCCCGAACCCCTGGGTGTTTGCCTGATTATCGGGGCATGGAACTATCCTTACATGCTGTCGCTACTTCCATTAATTTCTGCTATAGCAGCCGGGAATACCGTGATCCTCAAGCCAAGCGAAATTCCCTCTGCTACAAGCGCCGTGATGGGGGAGATTATTAATGTCAATTTTGATCCCGGATATCTGTTTGTCGTGGAAGGAGGAATAGCAGAAACAACAGAGCTTCTCAACAATAAATTTGATAAAATATTTTTTACCGGAAGTACATCTGTTGGAAAAATTGTCTACCAGGCAGCCGCAAAAAATCTTACCCCTGTCACGCTTGAATTGGGTGGGAAAAGCCCGGCGATCATCACCAAAAACTGCAATCTGAAAGATTCTGCGAAACGGATTGTCTGGTCAAAATTTTTAAATGCAGGCCAAACATGTATTGCACCGGATTACATATTGATCGATGAATCGGTGAAAGATACTTTTCTCAATCACGCTGCAGATTATATCCGGTTCTTTGATTATTCATTCGAGCATGGTAATTATGTTCAGATCATCAACGAAAAGAATTTTAACCGCCTGATGGGGTTAATGGATAAAAGTAAAATTTACTTTGGAGGTGAATCAGATCTGCAGAAGAGATACATTGCCCCGACCATACTGACCGATATCACATTTGAAGATCCTATCATGGATGAAGAAATATTTGGTCCATTACTACCGGTGATTTCCTATACTGACCTTGACGAGGCAATACATAAAGTGAATGCAAGACCAAAGCCATTAGCATGTTATATTTTCACTCATGATCATGAGGTCAGAGACAAGTTATTGAGTGAAATATCATTTGGTGGCGGAGCCGTTAATGATACCGTGATGCAGATATCCAATCATCATTTACCTTTTGGAGGTGTTGGAGACAGTGGCATGGGCACCTATCATAGTCAGGCAGGCTTCGCAGCATTCTCTCATTTCAAAGGTATCATTGACAAACCATTTTGGTTTGAGCCCAATCTGAAATATCCTCCTTACACAAAAACAAAGCTTTCATTGTTAAAATGGCTGATGAGAAGATAATCTTATGAAATACATACCTATAACAAGCCATTTTGCCGATACTTATTTAAATGATATGATAAACCAAACGGGAAGTTTATACGTAAGTAAATGCAATAAATTTCTGAGTGCAAATGGAACCATCATTTACAAACCGTCCCTATCCGGTCGTTGAAGGAGTTGAAATAAAGCACCGGTTTGTTGATATAGGAACCTTAAAAATTCATATCGCAGAAGCCGGATCAGGCGAACCACTCATCATGTATCACGGCTGGCCCCAAAACTGGTGGATGTGGCGAAATCAAATTCCTCTTTTTGCAAAGTATTTTCACGTCATCGTTCCCGATATGCGGGGTTTCGGATGGAGTGAAGTTACCGATCATGGATATCTGAAAGATGACCTCACAAAAGATTTTGAGAAACTTGTACACGCCCTGGGCTATAAGCAAGTGAAATTGCTCAGCCACGATTGGGGAGGATGGATAGGATACATAGCCAGTGCCATGTATCCCGGATTGATATCACAACATTTCGCAACTAATATTCCCCCTATATGGCCAAAAATCAGTTACAAGATGATTCCTGCCACTTTTCGATTTGGTTACATGTTCAGAATGTCCATACCTTGGTTTGGTTCCCGAATGCTGATGAATAGTTCAAAATTCGTGCATCACCTTCTTACCCGTGGTGGCAGACGCAGGGAAGGATGGACAGAATATGAAAAAAATATTTTCAGTGATCAATTTAAAGAACCGGCCAGGGCAAAAGCCTCCGCAAAATTATATGGATCTTTTCTCTATAAAGAATACATACCCCTTGGATTGTTTGGCAAATACAAAAAGCTCTTTATTAAAACACCTACGAGATTATTATTTGGGGAAAATGACTTTGCATTGGCATTGAGTTGGCTTCGCGGATATGAAAAGCATGTAGATGATTTTGAAATAGAACTCGTACCGGATACAGGACATTTTATTGTCGACGAGCGTCCCGACCTGGTAAATGAAAAGGCATTGCAATTTTTTCTCGATGAGAAATACAATAAAGAAAGACCTTTGACAATTGTAAACGAAAACGACTATGATATTCGAACCGTTCCAGATTAAGAACCTCCATTTCAAAAATCGCATCCT
>JBATMM010000087.1:0-15251 GCA_049289835.1 Saprospiraceae bacterium
AGGTTCACTTGCACTGGCGGATAATATTGCTTCACATGATGCTTTTATCATAAAAAAGCTACGTGAAGCCGGTGCCATCATCCTTGGAAAAACAAATCTGAGTGAATGGGCTAATTTTCGTTCATCAAGATCATCAAGCGGATGGAGCAGCCGTGGTGGTCAAACTAAAAATCCGTACATACTTGATCGTTCACCCTGTGGATCCAGTTCCGGATCTGGCGTCGCCGTTGCCGCTGATCTTTGTGTTGTTGCCGTTGGGACGGAGACAGATGGTTCTATTGCATGCCCTGCATCGATGAATGGTGTCGTCGGCATAAAACCAACTGTAGGATTGCTCAGCAGATCAGGAATAATTCCTATTTCAAAAACGCAGGATACACCGGGGCCGTTTGGAAAGACCGTTAAAGATGCAGTGATTCTTTTAGGTGCCATGACAGGTGTCGATACCTCAGATGTAGTAACGAAAGAAAGTAATGGAAAATACAAAACCGATTATACTGCATTTCTTGACCTCAATGGATTAAAAGGCAAACGAATCGGTATCGACAAAACATTAATTCATAACCATGAGGGTGTCGATGCATTACTTCAAAAAGCTTTGGAACAAATGCAGAGCCAGGGCGCTGTAATCGTTGAGGTGGAATTTATGAGCAATTACCAGGAACTGGGGAATAAGGAATTTGACATCATGAAATATGAATTCAAAGATGGATTAAATCGTTACCTGAAATCTTCGAATAGTAAAATGAAATCGCTTGAGGATATCATAAAATTTAATTCGCAAAATGAAATGACGGCCATGCCCTACTTCAAACAGGAAATCATGGATAGTTCGCAGGTGAAGGGAGATTTAAATAGCAAAGGATATAAGGATGCTATGACTGAACTTCCGGCGATCAGAAAATTTCTTGATGATCTGATGTCAAAAAATAAACTGGATGCATTTTGTGGACCGGCTACAGGGCCTGCATGGTGTATTGATTTAATCACCGGTGATCACTTTACAGGTTATGGTGCTTTTGGACCAGCCGCCATGGCAGGGTATCCTTCGATTACAATTCCGATGGGATTGGTAAGTGAACTGCCGATAGGTCTTTCATTCTTTGGGCGGGCTTATGATGAACCCGCCTTAATAGCGATAGCGTATGCTTATGAGCAGGCTTCAAAAAACAGGGTGGCACCGAAATATTTGCAATCGTTTGCCCCTAAATCCCCTAAAGGGGACTTACAATAATGCTTCCGGCAGTGAGTTCTTTTGAAAACATGGTGTACAAAAGACAGAAAGTACTTTTACCCATAGCCTTATTTCTTATCGCATGTGCTATTGGATTTAGATTCAATCGGGGTATGACTACATGGGTATGGAATGATTATCCGTTTATAGCTTTAATTCTTGCTCTTGGCGCGGTACTCATCGCATGGATATGGGCAACCATTGAAAAACAAAAAACGCAATCATTGATAGATGATCTCAAAAATCAAATAGCTGAGAAATCCAATCCTGTTTCTGAACGTATTGAAGATCTCAGTTTGAAACAAAAGGAAGTTTTTTATCTCATAGCCCTGGGAAAGTCCAACAAAGAAATCATGTCTGACCTTCATATTGAATTGAGTACCCTTAAAACGCATATCAATCAGATATATAAGAAACTTGGAATCTCGAGAAGAAAGGATGTGCATGCCTATGCAAAATCAATATCTAAAGAGCTGTAGACCTAAAATCAACCCTATCTCAACCCTTTTTCAACCCTCGATTGCTTTTAATTGAGAAGGAACAAGCTGACATTTGTGTCTGCTGACCTAATTCAGTGTTAATCCAATTTAAAATGAAAAAGAGAAACTTATTTATGTCGACAACCCTGATGTGCGGTTGTCTATGTCTTGCCTTCAATTTTGATCAACATGGAGTCTATTGGCTATGGTCTGATCTGAAGCCGGTCGCTGTGATCCTTGGATTGCTGACAATTATTTTAGGAGTGAAATGGTATATCGCTAGTTCCAAAATTTCCAGGACCACTCCAGGATAAGGAGGTCTAACAGAAGGTATTTATACAGAGAAATATTGAGCACGCAGAAAAGAGAGTTCGGAGAAAGATATCATAATTTTTTTGCCGCAAATTTTCGCTGATTAACGCAAATTTGAATTCGCTATTCATTATTCACTTCTTAATTCATTATTCACTATTCATTATTCATTATTCCCTTTTATGGTTGTCTCTGCTCGAGTGTCTTATCCCATTCTGCACCGACGACATCTGTGTCGAGTTTGATGTATTGAAGGAAATCATTTGAATCTCCTTTCGCCGGATCTTTTTTCACGAGATAATACTGTTGGCGAGGTGCTATCCTTTTTTTCAATTCGATGCCGAAGCGCTCATACTTTTTCATCCATTGATGAATATCTATTCCTTCTTTGAGTTGTACGATGACATCTGTCTGGGGCTCCTGCGGACTTTCCAAAGGTCGCATGTCTGTAGGAACCCACCGGCCGTCGGTGACAAGCTGATTTAATTTTTCAAAAACATTTGATAACGAAGTAGAAAATTGTTTTTGCACCGTAAGTGTGCGTACACCATCCGGATGCAGATAGGTCAAATTCAACAATGGAAGATCGGCTATCTCAGGTTGTCCGCTCATATCTTCATGCCACCATGCTGCAGGTTCGACTAGCTGCATGATCTCATGGACAGCTTTCTGATCAAGTGGGGCTGTGTACCAACCTGGTTCAAGTAAATTAGCATGCACATAGATCAGTCCTGTATTATCTGAAAGGAGATAAAAAGCATACACAGGGCATTGGCCGAAACATGGTCCCCTCTGATATTTTAATGTCCAGGATTTCAAACCGGGAACTGTGGATTCGGAGATAGTATTTTTTCTAGAAGAATGACATCCTGTAGACAATAAGAATAGTGAGATACAAATGATTATCGTGAATCTGGTATCCAGTAAGCGGTAAGCAGTATTCAGTAATCGGTATTCAGTATTCAGTTTGGAGTTTTTGCTCATTACTTATTGCTAGTTGTCTATTTTTTATTTATTGTTGATACAATTTTTACAGCCAGTAATTGCGCTAATTAATGCTACTTAATTTACTGCTACTGCCTGTGCTACTGCCACTATTTCTATTGCCGCAAATTTCGCAAATTAACGCAAATTACTTTTTGCTAATTGCTAATTGCCCATTGACCATTGACCATTGACCATTGACCATTGACCATTGACCATTGCCTATTGATACGTAACGACTTTTCTCACGTTATCTTGTTTTCCGTCCGATAGTCGCACAAAAAAAATACCGTTGGCATAGGAATTCAAATTAAGCAAATAAGTCTGACTTCCGTCCCATGTGTCCTTCAGCACAAGGCGGCCATCGACTGAAAAGACTTCAAGATTTATTTTTCCTGCATAGCCATCAGGATGATAAAGGACAAATTGTCCTGAATAACGATCATTAGCCCAGATCAATTTGGCATACCATGTATCAAAAGGTTGTATTACTTCCTGGCAAGGCCCTGCATCGCCAAGATCAGCATAAAAAGCATCAATGGAAGCATGCATCCGTGCAGATTGCCCAACCGTAAATGCAGCTAAACATCGATCATCTGTCAGATCCATAAAATCCTGATACATATTACTTACACCACATGACATCTGTGTTCCTGATGGACAGTCGAAATAAGGTCCTTCCTGGTTTGGTGTGTCATCAACTTCATCACTGTCACTGCAATCATGTTCTGATGGTCCACCCCAAATGTGCAGGAGTCCAAAAAAATGTCCCATCTCATGAGTCAATGTGTGGCCACCTTTGTAAAACTGATGCGATGCTGCATTGCCAAGCGAACCGAATGAACGTGGATCTATCACTACACCTATTTCTTCCGGAAATGGTGCCATACCCGGGAAATTGGCAGAGCCAAGGAAACTTCCATAGTCTCCAACCCAAATGTTGATATAACGTGCCGGATCCCAACCTGTCTTTCCTCCTAACTGATCATAATAAATGTAAGTGTGCCCTTGTTCAACCTGGAGGGCTATGTCTTTCACATCTGTATTCGTATATGTAATGCCATCAGTTGGATTTCCTTCCGGATCTACAATAGCTAGTCTGAATCTTATGCCGGTATCTGATATCAATGGAAGAAATTCCTTTTCAAGTTTAGGGATGTTGGCACCTTTCCCTGCAAAATCATTGTTGAGGACATCAATCTGGTGGATGACTTGTGCATTTGAAATAAATGATGCTGATTCTCTTGCGACGATATGAACGACGACCTGGTAGCAGACTTCAGAGCGAGTCCTTATTACAGGATTCAATTCATGTTGACGCACTTTATCCAAAAACTCATCATACCTAATGCTATCCTCTTTAGATCGATCAGTAGCTTGCATGTTGCACCAAACCTGCGAAACAGATAAAGATGAAATGAATAAAAGGCTGCTGACTACAAGAAGACGAATAAACATGCTAAATTCAAAAATAAGGGAAAATGTGGGACTCTGCTAGAATCCAAATGAATCCTGATTGCCACGATTGTAAGGGAACTTGAGGAAATC
This sequence comes from Saprospiraceae bacterium, assembly GCA_049289835.1. Lineage (GTDB taxonomy): Bacteria > Bacteroidota > Bacteroidia > Chitinophagales > Saprospiraceae > Opimibacter. The sequence goes on from JBATMM010000087.1 coordinate 4,558, forward strand.
GAATGAACCAGGTTTCACGCCGAGATGGAAAGAGTATGTACCCCGTGTAGGCTGGAAGCTGAAAGATAATTGCCAGCAATGAAGATCCCTCGCCAGGCCAATATCAGGATATGTGAGTTGTTTCGATTTGAAATCGTAGCCGATATTCCCAAAATTGACTGACCAATTGGGTGTGATCTGCATGCTGCCGACCATATTGACACTATTGGTGGTGATGATGGTTGTGTCCCGACCGGGCATCCAGAATCTTGAAATGCCTAATTCATGATTTATGGAAAAGCTACTAAGCAGATCAAAAAACTTATCCCCTTTTTTTGGTAATTTTTTGTTTCCGGTATCAGGTCCTGTTTGTGTCTGGGTTTCAGTATCCTTTTTAGGATTAAACAAATCCAGGACTTGTTGAAATGTGATATGAGATGAAAAACGGAGTGTCAGGTTTTCAAAGCGTAATAACTTGTGATTGGTTTGCCAATACGTCAGGGTGTCCAAATGTGAATTATTTCTTCTTCCATAAAATGAATATGTGGCTCTGACGGTTGCTGTTGTAATACCTTTAAAGAATCGCGTATTACCGCTAATATTTAAAGGACTGAATTGAAAAGAGTCGGCTGCAATGTTATAACTCCCTGACATATTGATATTATCAAAGAGTTTTAATTTCTTTTCGGTGCTGTCTTTTTTACTAAAATATTTTGCTTCGAATAAATTAGTAATTGAATAATTAAGATTCGCTTGTTTGATACTTACAGGTTGAGCGCTATAAAGTAAATTATTAAACCGGCTTAATTTTTTTGTTGAATCTGGATAGAGGATACTGAACCGTTGATCCTGGTAATAGCTATCCGGAGATTTCGGTGTATAAGAGAATCCAATACTGGGTTTTATCACATGCCGGATACCACGCAACCATCCCTTTTTGAATTGAAGTGTGCCGAACAATTGGGTATTCATATTGATACTTGCTGACATGGTGCGGAATGCTTTGAAACCTGAGGTTAATGTATCATCATTTTTTCCATAACTGATGGTGTCAGGTCTTATGTAATTGAATGTGCCATCCGGATAGAAGACGGAATCCTGTTTTACAAACTTTACATCATTAGGATCAAACCTGAACATTCTGTCCCTCGTTTTGAAAAACCATGTTTCGCCATAATCGATAGAAGGGGTGAAATTGAAATATTTCAACACATTGAAATTGACATTGGCACTTGCGCGATGTTGTGCGCCCCATTGTGCATTGGCCCAAGTCTTACTATCAAACAATGATGTATCCGTACCGATGATCTGAGAACGTCCTGATCCACTATATTGAAATGCTATTTTTTCATACCACTGATCAGGTCCTGCTTTTTTCTTGCTTTTAAAAGGATAGATTCGATTGAGACGAAAATTCAGATCGGGAGCATTGATCGTTACGATGTGAGACCTTGTATTCTGGCTATGATTAAATGAAGCCGACAGCGAATAGGGTTTGTTTGGAAAAATCCGGCTATAATTAAAATTGGAAGAATACGTATTTGTCAATGCGCTTTGTGCATCATTGTGATTGAGTGATTGATAATCATTAGTCTGAATATTAATACTACCCCCGATCGTCTGATATGGATTTGATTTTTGATCCTGATTGTGTGTGAGACGTATGGAAAATGATTTACTCTTCGTATTGAGATATGTATCACTGGCCTCGGTAATACGGTTAGAATATCCAAGATCAATATTGCCGCGAAACTTATATTTCTTTACATAATTCGAATTAAAATTGACGCCCCATGAACCATTGAAATAAATATCACCCGTCAGTTGGACATCCGCCCAGTCTTTGATTGGAAAATAATATCCCAATCCTCTTAAACCAAAACCCCATGTCGGTGAACGTTCATAATCTTTCGGAAATATGAGCCCTGCATGTCGTGTATTTGAAATGGGATAAAATCCAAAGGGCAGCCAAAGTGGTGTAGGGACTCCGAATATTTCAAGATGTGAAGGACCGATGACCGCTAATTTATCCGGTATGGTTTTGACTTTACTGGCCCGGATACCAAAGTGCGGATGTTCGGCGGTACAGGTTGTGATCAACGCCCCTTCATTATACAGAACATCATCCTGATGAAGAGAATCGGATCCGCCGGCGACGAATTTGGTTTCCTCACCATGAATTAAAAGATCATTTTCTTTAGTGAGTACATTAAATATAAAACCTTTGCGTGTTTTAAAATTATACCTCATCTTTTCGGCATTAAAATTTTCGTCGCCCATATTGAATTCGGGTTTGCCTGTCAGCTGGCCCAAACTATCAAGTCTTCCTTCTGCCGTGGCAATACTGCTGTCAAGATTGACAACGATGTAGTCGGCTTTAATGGACAATTCCTTGTATCTGACATATGCTTTTCCGTAGAGATAGACTTTATGCGTCTCATTGTCGAGGTAATTTGAATCCAATGATCCGTACTCGACTTTGGCATCGATACTGTCGGGTGACATCACAATATTTACCCGTTTGCCATGGCTGGTGGTATCATCTATGAAGTTTTTGATTTTCGTAGAATCTTCCGGAAAAACCAGGGTCAAAGGGTTTTGGCCCATAGTGAAATTGGCACCGGCAAGGGATAAGATGAAAAAAGTAGATATGGAAATAAAGGACCTCAATCTGGCTGGGTGAGTGAGCAATATTAGAAAATAAGGGTTGATGAACTGTCGTTGAATTTATCAGAAGACCAAAAAACCTGCTGATGGGTTGTCCTGTCTCCTGAAATAATATACAATGGGCATATGAACATATACTTACATATTATTACTTTTGCTAATGCAACCCATATGTTCAAAGGTATGAAAGTTTGTTACCGTTCTAAAACGTCGCTTATCCCCGTCTCGTCAGTCCTCAGCCTGGTTTTAACCTTATTTTTAGGTTTCGGGGGAGAATTGGCAGCCCAGCATCCCTATCGAATAACCAAGGTTGTGCTCGATGCCGGTCATGGAGGCAAGGATCCCGGATGCCATGGGAATGACACAAAAGAGAAAGAAATCGCACTCGCCATAATCCTTAATCTTGGCAAAAAAATAGAAGCAAAATACCCTGACGTAGAAGTAATCTATACCCGGAAGACAGACGTTTTTATACCTCTCAACGAAAGGGCTGCTATCGCTAATCGGAATAAAGCTGATCTGTTTATCTCTGTTCATTGTAATTATCTGGGACCACGCAATCATGCAACCGGTTCTGAAACCTATGTGCTCGGACTTCACCGGGCAGAAGATAACCTGGCTGTGGCTAAAAGGGAAAATGCTTCAATTCTCCTTGAGGATGATTATGAAAAAACATATGACGGGTTTGATCCTTACTCTACAGAAGGCCATATTATCCTGTCTATGTTTCAGAATGCTCATCTTCAGCAGAGTATTCAGCTGGCTACATATGTGGAAAGTGCTTTCAAAAGAATGGGCCGGTTGCCCAGCAGGGGTGTCAAACAGGCCGGTTTCCTGGTCATCAGGGAGACGACGATGCCCAGTATCCTTATCGAATCAGGGTTTCTCAGCACAGATACTGATGAAAAATTCCTGATGAAAGAGTCAGCGCAAAATGAAGTCGCAGAGTCCATTCTCAAAGCTTTTGGTAACTATAAAAAGGATGTGGAAGACCAGCAAAAGGATTTGGATATAGCGACAAAGGAAATTGAGAAAATCAAACCTCAACTTCCTGACAGTACTGCTGTGGTGATGCATAGTATTCCGATAGTACAAAAGGATCAAACTCCCACCCAGTCAAACCAGATAGCGTATAGAATTCAGATAGCAGCTGCATCAAAGCCATCGTTGGATTCAAAATATACATCACTTGAAGACCTGGAAGTGGTCAAGGAAAATGAATATTATAAATTTTTAGTGGGCAACTTCATCAGCTACGAGGCTGCTCAGCCCCGGCTATCCGAACTTAAAGCAAAAGGCTTCCTGGGTGCATTTATTGTGTCATATAAGGATGGACAACGTGTCCGGGCAGAAATCCTGCAGAATAAATCTTAACTCTTTTGCTCCGTCAATTAACTTTGCCGGCTATTGCTTGTTCACTTTTCTGGCTCGCACTCGATTTAAGGCCGGAAAGCCTGGTGTGACCATGCAGAAACCTGAAGATTTATGAAGATATCAAATGAATTTAAGATAGGTGTGATGGCGATAGTAGTCATTTCACTCACTTTCTGGGGTTATAAATTCCTTCGAGGCAGGAATGTGCTCAAACACTCCAATGATTATTATGTCCGCTATACTGATATTGAGCAATTGGCCGTAAGCTCACCTGTGTTGATCCATGGCTTCAGTGTAGGAACGGTATCGGCTATCAATCTTGATAAAGACATGAAGACGGTAATCGCCACATTGAATCTTGATCGTAATGTCAGGATTCCTGCTGATGCAGTCGCGATGATCATGAGCACAAGTATCATGGGTGGCAAAGCGATTGATCTGAGGATCAGTGGGCCTTGTGCAGATCCGGATTGTGCCAAGCCCGGAAGTTTTCTTGAAGGCAGAGTGAAGGGAATATTTGACTCACTTCTTGACAAGGGTGAAAATGGCACATTGGCTAAAGTAAAAGAAAACATCGGTGATATATTAAACACCTTTGGTGATTCGCTTACATCTCCTAATTCGAATAGTGCAATAGCAAAAACATATACGCAGCTTTCCGCGCTGATCACTAATCTGTCATCGATCACCGGCACGTTGGATAAGTCGATGGGTAGTTATGACAGGCATCTCAATAATACACTAGCCAATGTTGAAGCCATAACAGGAGCCATTGCTAAAAATCAGGATAAGATTGCATCATCTATTTCTCATCTTGAAAGTATCACAAAACAATTTGATGAATCAAAAGCAGGTGCTAATGCCGGGGCCCTGATCACAGATGCTCAGAATACAGTTAAGAATCTAAATGCTACTATAGCGGAAGCGAATAAATCTTTCACTCAATTGTCAACGGTCATGAAAGACATGCAGAATGGAAAAGGCAGTCTCGGTAAATTATTGAAAGATGAAGGCTTGTATACGCATACACTGGCCACTACTAAGAATCTTGAATTGCTCTTACAGGACTTCAGACTGAATCCTAAGCGATATGTTAATGTATCAGTATTCGGAAAGAAACAGAAGTCATATGAGTTGCCTGAGAATGATCCTGCGATGTTGATTGATACAATGCATTGATGTCCGGCGGAATAAATTCCACCGTTACAATATCGGTCATGCCTACGGCATTGAGGGTCGACATTTATAGAATGTCGAACTATAGTGCCGTAGGCACGGTAGATATTGTAACCCAGGATTTTAATCCTGGGAAATATCATATCAAATCTTCAAAAAGATATTGGTCATCATATTCCACTTCATAGCGCTTAAGCAAGCCCAAATATTCATCTCTGAATGATTGAGTTTTATGGTGTACTTCCTGATTTTGGATATAACTATACACATTATTGATATCTGAATGACTGTAAGAAAATGCACCATAGCCTTCCTGCCATTCAAATCGATTTCTCAAATAACACGATTCATTCAGCCATTTTGAAGACTTAGCCTTTGCATTTTTCATAACATTTGAAACTGAAATCGAAGGCTTCAATCCAAAAAAACAATGGATATGATCTTCGACACCGTTTACAATCATTGATTTGCACCCTGTTTCAAGGATTAAATTTCCGATCACTGCAAGTAATTTAGGTTTCCAATGATTCTCAATTACAGCTGCACGGTATTTCACTGCAAATACAGCTTGCACATAGATTTGATGATAGGTATTAGCCATGATTCAAGAAGTTTGTTTTCTACTGATGTTAAAGATCCACTGGTATGGATTTAATCAAACTAATATCGGGATTTTATTCCATTTCCTGCGGAATGAATTCCACCGTTACAATATCGGTCATGCCGATCGCATTGATTTCCGGCGGAATGAATTCCACCGTTACCATATCATGCATGCCGATGACATTGATGTCCGGTGGAATAAATTCCACCGTTACAATATCGGTCATGCCTACGACATTGATGTACGACATTCACAGAATGTCGAGTATTAGTGCCGTAGGCACGACTGATATTGTAACCCAGGATTTTAATCCTGGGGAATGTCCGGGGCAATGAAGTCCACCGTTACCATATCATGCATGCCGATGACATTGATGTCCGGTGGAATAAATTCCACCGTTACAATATCGGTCATGCCTACGGCATTGATGTACGACATTCACAGAATGTCGAGTATTAGTGCCGTAGGCACGGTAGATATTGTAACCCAGGATTTTAATCCTGGGGAATGTCCGGGGCAATGAAGTCCACAGTTACCATATCATGCATGCTGATGACATTGATGTCCGGTGGAATAAATTCCACCGTTACAATATCGGTCATGCCTACGGCATTGATGTACGACGTTCACAGAATGTCGAGTATTAGTGCCGTAGGCACGACTGATATTGTAACCCAGGATTTTAATCCTGGGGAAAAACATAATCCAACCCTAATTGGAAAACCCTTGTTTTTCCTTTTCCGGTTCCCCCAAGTGATCCTCCATTGATATCTGTAAAATGAAGATCGATGGCATCTGTAAGCCCATAACAATATCTGAAATCAATAGTAAACCGATTAGAAATTTTAAGACCCATTCCTGCATCCAGACAAAAATCAAGTTTTTTATACCCATAGGTGTCATGGAGGATCTGGTCATTAAAATCTGTAGTCGAGGCTAAGAGAAAATTCACCTCAGGTCCTAACCTGATTTCAAATTTATCCCCTGTCTTAAGTCCAATCAACAACGGTATCGATAAATCATATCTTGTAATATCAAGTGTATATGGTTCAATCAGAAGACCTGATAAATCTCCACCCTTCAATGAAAGCAATAATTCAGGTTGCATGAAAAACCGGTCAGACAATGGTATATGTCCAAAGCCTCCTGCATGAAATAAAATCAAGGGATCACTTTGTTCAAAACTAGTGTAGGAAAGATTCACTCCAGCCTTGATGCCAAATGAAGTTTGTCCCTTTGCCGAAGAATACACCATGAGTATACAAAACCAGATAGAAATTATCTTACTCATACAAATTATTTTTATCCATAAAAAATAAAGAATCCAGCCTTAAATTAATAAATGACTGCAAATAAAGTCAATTTCGCCTGGAAGAAAATTCCACCTCAGCTCTGAAAGTTATCCCTTCCTCAACATACTCATCACTTCCTCTTTCCTTCTTCTTGACACCGGGACACTTTGCCCACTGCTAAGCCAGAGGAAGCCATCGCGATCTACCTTTGTGACATACTTCATATTGACAAGGTGCGACTTGTGGACACGGACAAATCCATAATCATTCAGTATAGATTCATAATCCTTAAGGGTATGGGACACCATGAGGGACTTTCCACCTTCAAGGAAAAACTTTGTGTAGTTACTCTCCCCTTCGCACCGAATAATTTCTGATGGGAGATAAAAGAAGACACCTTCTGATGTGGATATGGCGAGACGATATTCTTCTGTTTCGGGTTTTTGAATGTTCTCAATCAGGTTTGATACAAGATCCTTTCTCATCTGTTGAGAATGATTGCGACGGATGATGTGCCTGTTGAGGGCATTCTGTAATTCCAATATGTCAAGAGGTTTTAATAAATAATCCAATGCACTGAATCGAATGGCTTTGATCGCATATTTGTCATATGCCGTTGTAAATATGACGTCAAAATCCCATGATCCCGCTTTATTTAAAAAATCAAAACCATTCATACCCGGCATCTCGATATCAAGCATGACCAGAGTAGGCTTAAACTCATCCAGAAGGAGCAATGCTTTTGCAGGATCCTGTTCGCTGCGAATCTCATGTGCTAATGGCATGTATTTGCTGATGAGAACAGATAGCATATTGCAGGCTGCCTCTTCATCATCAAGTATCAATATGCGGATCATGATTTCGTTTTAGTTAGTAGAACCTATTCTTTTACTGAGCATTGGGATAGTCAGAACTACTTTTGTTCCCGAAGCTTCTCTCACATTTGAATATAGATCCGTGATAATCATTGACGTCGAAGGATAAGATTTTGCCAGGAGGATCATCCTGTTTTCAGAGAGTTGCTTTCCCTTTGACCTGTGCTTATTTCCACCAAGTCTGGCTTCACGCATTTCAGCTGCTTTTGTTCTGCCGATACCATCATCTTCAATGACGACTTCCAGATAACCTGCTGGTTTTTCAGTGATGGATATAGTCAGGTGCTTTTCGCCGTCTTTATGCCGGAGTCCATGCCAAATAGCATTTTCGATATGCGGCTGTATCAGCATAGGTGGTATCAATATTTCCTCCGCATCCAATTCACTATCAAGATGTAAAGAATATTGCATGTCATCTTTAAATCTGAGCTTTTCTAAGGAAAGATATAAACTAAATACTTCCAGTTCCTCCTGCAATGATACTTCCGGTGCATCCGAATGTTCAAGAACCATCCGAAGTAATTTAGAAAAGGTAGAAAGATAAGTATATGCTTCATCAACTCTACCCGTGACGATACATTCCTGAATGGCATTGAGGCTGTTGAAAACAAAATGCGGATTCATCTGTGCCCTCAAGGCTTTTGATTCGAGATCGCTAATCTGACGTGTAATCAATAATTCCTTTCGGAATTTTTCAATACGGCTTTTGAAATAAATCCACAATGCAGCGGTGGCCATTAAAAATAGCAACGCAAAAAACCACCACTCCCTCCACCAGGGCTGTCGAATCCTGAAGGGAATAGATAATGCTGAAGTTATATCCGATTTCGAACCGATTGATGCACTTAATTCAAGTTTGTATCTTCCACTAGCCAATCCATCGAGGTTGATTTCATTTCTCCTTCCATTGTCAATCCATTCCTTACTATTTAACCTGTAAGAAAAAGAAACGAGATCCGCATCATCATAATACAACATGTCATAGACGAATGTGAGTCGATTTTCACCATGGCTCAGATTGACTAATTTATTGTCGTTCTTCCAGTCAATATTATGTCCATTTACTAACACTTCATCAAGATGAATATCGGGAGGAGCAGACTTCTTTTCATCATCGATGTCCGGACGAAGACGGACGATTTTATTTCCGAACTGAAAAATAAGTTCTCCTTTCTTTGAACATATCGCATTACCAAATGCATCCATGTATGTATTGCCCCTGATTTTATAAACACTCACAAACCGGTCATGAACTTTATTATACTTATCAATACCCCCAATGCTTCCAACCCATACATTCCTTTTCAGATCAAGGACAACACTGAATGTAAAACTATGAGACAAGCCTTTTTCCACTCCATATGTATGAAGCTGGTGATGCACATAATCCCACCTGAGTATTCCACTTTGTCCTGAGACCCATACTGAACTGCCATCATCGACCATATGCCTTGGATTAGAAAAAGAAAAAGTAGTGCTGTCAAGATATGGTTTCAGTAATATTGTATCAGCTTGTTGATGCTTCATATTCCTACGAACAAGGTTGAGATGTGATGTGACATAAGAAAGTGTCTGACTGTCAGGAGAGATGCATAGTGCAGGTTCAAATCCGTAACCTTTCATCACTTCTACCTGGCCATTTAGTATATGCAAAATTTTTCCTGTGCTCTTTTTCACATATATTGATGAAGGTGACTCACCATAACACCAGATAATATGTCCCCGAATACGAGACACTGTATCAGGTAATAATTTATGGTCAGTCACTTTATAAGACTGAGCATCTATATCAATTTCATAGAGGTTACCTTTCATGGAAATATATTTTTTGCTATTCCAATGAAATATCAGAGGAGTGGCTTCCCCATATTCAGGTGCATTTTCAAATGAGTTGATGCTATCTGTACCAAGTGTAAGTTTATAGAATCCGAATTTATAGAAAGGAACAAACACAGCTGATTCATCTTCATTAAAAGTGATATTGCCTGATTCATATTTCAGATTTAGAAAATCATTGGTTCCGCTGAGTTTCACTTCCTTTAAGGAGAGGTCATATAGATCAATGATGTCGAGCCCATTGTCATGCGCCACAAACATTTGTCCCTGGGGACCACGCTCAATCGAATAGATATAATCCGATTGAATCAAGCTATTGATCCCGTCATGCCTTATAGATGTAAAGGTGTGGGTGATCGTATTGAAAATCAAAATTCCGCCATGCCGTGTACCGATCCATATATTGTCATGAGCATCCGCACAAATACTCCAGCAACATCTCCATGTTCCTTCAGGCAATTCAAACTTAAATGTGTCCAGCTGTGCAGTAAGCGGATCATAACAAGCTAAATGTGTATGCTCTCTTACAAACCAAAGCCTTCCCTGTGCATCTGTTTCGATGTCGCTTTGAAAATCGGATTCCTTCCTGGTAACATTGAAGACAGGGCTTTGATTAGGATTATGGTAGCGATGAAAAAACTGATGTGTCTTGTATTCATAAAAAGCTATGCCACCCCCTGTTGAAATCCATAGACCATCATCCATTTCGAGAAATCCATTGTACAGAACATTATGATGAGGAACACTGTACTCATCCTTACCAACAGGAATCAATTCATACAGACCTGTGTTCGTATCAAATCTGAACAAACCGGCATCTGCGCTGAACCAAATGAAATCAAACCTGTCAGTATAAACTGCGTAAATAGGTCCAACGGAAGATGAGCCATC
>JBATMM010000088.1:0-19002 GCA_049289835.1 Saprospiraceae bacterium
TCACGACCAATGGATCCGCAGCAGGGACACCCGCTATACACTGTACAGATGTTGGTGCAGGATTACTTGCGGTCGGAGGTGTGTTATCTATCGCAGTTATAGTATGGGTCACATTGACAGTATTGCCACACGCATCGGTGACGCGATATATTCTTGTGGCTATATATGGACTGGCTGCACATCCTGCACCACCATTATTCGTATTACTCAATAATGTAACGGTGGGCGTACTACAATTATCTGCTTCATTTATCACTACTAAAGGGTCTGGGGCAGGCACACCCGCTATACACTGCACAGATGTAGGTGCAGGATTACTTGCTGTCGGAGGTGTAGTGTCAGTGACATTTATTGTCTGATTACACGTAGCTGTGTGTCCGCATACATCAGTCACTGTCCATCGACGTGTCACAACGATCGGACATGTTCCTGTAGCAATATCACTATACGTAACAGATGTGATCGCACAATTGTCTGAAGTATTTCCATTATTTGGTGCGCTTTCAAATACGGCTTCAGTAGATGCAACTGTTGTAGCTGAAAATACTGGAGTCGTAATCGCCCCTGTATTGCATCCTTCGACGGTTCGTGTCACAGCACATGTAGTGATCACCGGTGATGCATCTACAGGCACCGTAAATGAAGACATACAAGTGGTCGTAAGTGGTGCACAGGCGCTTGTATATGTAAAAGTTACTGTTGATGTTCCGCCGACACATGCTGTAGGTGCACCGGCACTATTATTGGTTAAGGTTCCATCATTACATCCGCCACCTGCTTTTGCTGTTGTCAGCCACGCGCCATAAGCAGTATTAATTTGTGCCTGTGTCAGACATGAAGCTGAAGTTGTGACTGTCGGGCATGTTAAATCAACCGCCCTGTAATCTTCTACCTCACCATTGGAAGCGGAGGTAGTTGATCTTTCATCTACAGCTGCAGTACCTCCATTATCATTGAGAGTATTGGTGGTCAATCTGATTCTGAGATAATGATTGGCGGCTGTTCCACTTACGGTTACGCCTGTCCAGGTCAATACTTTTGAGCCACTAAAACCAGTTGCGACAGTAGTTGAAGTAAATTCACCAGCTTCGAATTGACCATTACTATTCAGGTCAATCCAACCATATAGATTAGCAGTAGCTCCGGTGGTATTGGAGATATTGTTTACGGTCACTGATATATTTTGAGGCCCTCCATCCGAAAAAGATGGGAGTGTACTTATACCATCTTCATCATCACTCCCGGCAATATCGTCTCCGTTAGCAAGAGTCGTTGGCGCTGCAGCTGATTCAGCATCCAGGAGTGTTCCGATCTTGAGATGTGTACAATCAAGAGTATGAGAAGGATTTCCATAAGTGGCCGGAGCATCACTATAGTCAGACTCAATAAATGATGGGAATTGAATCGATATAACTATGTGACAATCTTCACCACTTGCAGAGGTTTGGTTCACTAAATCAAAACCTCCGGCAACCAGTGTTGGCACATGGGATATATTATGTGTTGTAGTGCCCAAATAAACGTTAACATTATTGACCCATAAGTGATTTGCTCCTCTTGGATCTCCTGTAGATCCAAGATAATCGTCATTCACTCCACCCATGTATGTACCGTATGTCAGCGTGGTAAGCGAACTGTTGAATCCGGCAAAGAACATATCAAGACCACCCTGATAAGTGGCATTGAAAAATGGTTCACTATTGAAATTTTGAGTGGGTAGTCCTGAACCTCCTACAGTACCGAATATCATAAGAAAAGTAGTTGTAACACCTGCACAACTCGTTGAAGTGACTAATCTGATACCGTTGCCAAGGTCTGCAGAGGTGCTGCCGTAATAAGTGGATTTATATCCGGTGACTCCTCCGGAATATACTTTACCTACAATGACATCAGTGCTTCCGTTCTGGCTATTATCGTAGACACCAGACGCAGAGACAGGAAAGCCTGCCGAGGCAGATCCGGTCCAATAAAGCGTGTCCCCAACTATTTCTACATCATTAATACGATCATTAAGACCATTTCCGTTTGCACCTATTTTGTCCAAATAATTAATCGTTGTCCCTGTACTGTTTAGGACACCTATTATACCATCCGTATTGTTTGTAGCCACTGAGCTTGTTGCTGCCACCACAGGATTAAATTCAGTCAGTGTTCCATTCCCATATCCTGCAAAGGTTACACGACCATCAGCAAAAACCTCGAGGTCGTTGAATACTTCATCATTTGCACCACCAATATATGTTCCCCAACTGAGCACATTGTTAGTGGTGAATTTTGCAATATACATTTCACTGGCACCTGCAAATGTTGCATCTGCCGGACTTCCTATAATATAGTCCGGGGCTGCCGGTCCTGCAGGTAATGCTGCATTTACCGTTAGACCTGCCACAAAAGAATTATCACTCAATGCCCGTATGGACGTGACACCCAGAACTTCATTTCCACTTCCTCCCAGATAAGTGGCGTAATTAAGAGTACCTAAGTCCTTGGTGAATATAGCAACGAATCCATCACCACTATCCCGTGTACCATCGAAGGGAGAACCTGTAGTCGGAATCGCAGAAGTCGTAACACCTCCTATGAAGACATTATTAGTTGAAAGACTTAACCCGTGGGCTAGTGTGTTATCTGTACCCGTAACCGTGCTTGGTCCAAACAGAGTCACATCCAAGAGGTCATTACCTGAACTATTAATTCGATATACGACTGCTACGTGTGGTAACGCATCTGCACCACCATTAAGTCCGGTAACAACATTAAGGTATCCATTCGCATCATACGGAGCAGCACCGGTTGGAATTTGTCGATTTGTACCGCCGGCACAATAAACAATCCCATCCGCAGGGTCAACCTGAACAGCAAACAAATAGTCATCAAAACCTGTATTGTTGCCATCAAAAAAAGTACCCCAGGATAATGTAGGATCAATCACCATTGGAAATCGTGGGTCAATTACAGATTGTGTAGCAAAACCAATTGTATTCTCATTCGACTTATTGAATGAGAAGCTAACCGGAATTTTTCCATTTTCAGTAACCTGATAAGATTGAGGAATGTGAAATTTAACATCTGTAAATTTTAATCCAACATCAAGGCTACCCTGAGCATCAACAGACAATGCATCCTGTCCTTCAAAACGTAATTTCACTTTAGTATAATCAGCACCGGCATCAAAGATCCAATCGAATTCCATAGTGCCATCTGAATTGCTGTACAAACGAAGATCAATTCCAGGATAAACATCTTCTAATGTTAAATCTTTAGCTGCTTTAACTTTGGTCGCCCAGTTTTTTTGATCTGTTCCGAGGTAATAATTATAATTGGTGGCAAATGAATCTCCAAGTTTTATGGTTCGGGCTATGTTTGCTCCATCAATATAGAGAGAAAAAGTATGTGTACCCTGTACAAGGCGGGTCATTTCTCTATGTTCATCATCTTCAATTTCTGAATCTTGTTGAAGACCTTTGTCATCGTGTTCTTCATCTACAAGGGTATCTTTCACAGCTACAAATCGCAATCTATCACGTTCAATGTATACTGATCCCTCACGACTTTCAAAATAATAAAGTACATCTTTATTGTCGATCTGTCCTTTGTTCTCAAGGAAATGAATTGTTTGCGCATTTTCTTTCAGCGTACTCCGCACTCGTTCATCCATTTTTGCTTTTTCAGCTGCAAGTTCCTGGACTTGTGCTTCAGTTACATTGATAGCAAACATCAAAGTTGCTAAAATCAATAGCAGATATCTCAGTTCCCGAAGGAATCCGGACCTAGAAACAGCAGGTTGAATAGGGGTTGAAATATTCCAATTAGGAACAGATATCCTACTTTTTGGGGTGGGGTAAGAGCGGAGCATGTAAGGTTGGGTTTATGTACTCTATTAGCTAGTCGTTTTAAGCCTGGCCAATTTTCTCAAAAGTAAAAATAAAGTCTGAAAGCGTTTTTGGTATATTGTTAATAATAATATATACTATTCAATATTTCTGGGCTTTATAAATAATTCTAATAAATATTATCCCCAACTCTTATAATTTTAATGAAACCTAACTTATAAATGCCAAAGCATGAGAAAATAAGGTGAAGGTTAAATCAATAATATACCCTGGTTTGAGACTAGGGCTTCCCTATTAATGCCAGAAATCCATCAAGCTTTTCGTTTGGCAATGTCACAGATAATTGATAGTGTACGACCTTCCATTCATTTTCCCGCAGCTCCATGATTCCGGTACTACGGCAAGTCCCCATCCGGGTATCCAGCAATTCATCGAACCATGCGAGATGTCCGCCAGGAGCAATGCTTATATTTCTACTCATTGGTTTAAAATCCCACGCGGTTTCACGATCAAAATATTTTTTTGACCATTCCTTAAGTTCATCTCTCTTCCATCGTTCACTTGCATCTGTCCCGATATAAATTCCATCTTCGGCCATTCTACCAAAAAAAGTTACTTCATCTGCCACTGCGGCTGCATGATGCCATTCGTTGATGAGCGAATCTATCACCTGTATTATGTCTTTGTCATTGATACAATCCTTTTGTCGCCTCGTATCTGATATTTGTGTGATTTTCCATTCCCCTTTTACTTTCATGAGCTGCATGCTATTCACACCACAATGACTGAATTTTCCATCATAAAAAAATTCATAAGGCGCCCACACTGTAGCCATGCCTTCATCAATATAACATTGCCACCCGGTCATGACTTCTTCTATCTCTGTATCACCAATGAGTATTATTTGCCTTAAAAAATCATATATCGTCGCATATTTAGCCATATAATTTCCTTTAGAATCATGTGCATACGTCATCAACTGTACTCCGGGTATAAAACATTGATGCAATGCTGAAGTATCTTTTTTCAACATTGAACTATACATTTTATCTACCACCGCACGCACCTGAACCTCCTGAGACCAACCATATAAACCAAAAGAAATAAACAGTGCAACAAGGACAATTTTTTTCATCATTAAATAATTTGAAAGGAAAGATAAAGCAATGAATGAATTGCGTATGACTTCATTACTCCATCGTACTAAATATTCGACAAAGTGCCTGATACAATAGAATCATACTAATGCAATACCATTGATTGTGTTGATAGCTGAGGAAGTTCCTGGACTACTTCAGAAATCTGGATTCCTTTATATATCACCTGGTGATGTACAGCTACCGGCCATGGATTTAAGACAGGAAGTCCTATATAATGATCGATAGATTCTCTTGAAATCGAACTTAGCTTCTCTAAAGTATCCCAGATATCGGCATTCCAATGGATATCATGTTTGAGATAACAATGTTGATATGCTTCTGCCATCAGGTGTAATCCGATGTTATAGTATCCTTGTTCAAGATGTCCTTTTAATAAATGGGGCACAGAGATGATCAATGACCCGTCCTCTTTTTCCATTTCAATGATGTGAACATCATCAGTAAAGTGAGGTGATAAAAACGGGTGATGATAAAATACCACTCTATCCAAACCATCATAATCATAGGCCTCCTGATGGATGGTTAATAAAACGGCATAATAAGCCAGGATGAACTTAACGTCTTCGGGGGCTTCCTGCTCATTTTTATCAATAAAGTCTTTCTTCAACACCCACCTCATCATACGGTCTTCAACCATAAGTTGTTGCATTGCCGGCATTGCATTAAAATGAGGAGCTGTATTGAGTAGCATACTGCGCATAGCGCTATCCAATTTGAGGGGTACTCCTCTTGTCATCATCTGATCTATCTGAAATTGAAAAACATAGCCTACCACCAGAATTATAAGACTAATGGCCAGATAAACGATAAGGTCATCTCTGTCCTTAAAAAAAATGTAGAAACCAAACCCCACAACGGCTGCAGCCGCTATCACCATTATCCTTCTTGAGTTCATGTTTCAAAATTATGTGATTGAATACCTAATTAGGAAGGAAAGTACTACTTTTGCCTCCCCTCGCAGCAACTCGCTGCAGAAAGGTGAGGGTACCTTAGCTCAGACGGTAGAGCAACGGACTGAAAATCCGTGTGTCCCTGGTTCGATTCCTGGAGGTACCACTAAAAAGGATAGATCTTTCGATCTGTCCTTTTTTATTCATATAATGCTTTGAAGGAATCTGAGAGCTTTTTCGCTAAATCCATCATATCTGTTGAAGATACTTCGACTCGTTTATTGGTAAACGAAAGATCAGAAATGGAATTGATCGGAATAAGATGAATATGTGCGTGAGGCACTTCAAGCCCGGCGATCATAACCCCTACTCTGAGGCAATCTATTTCCTGATCAAGGACTTTAGCTACTTTTTTAGCAAAGAGATTGAGGTGGTTTAAATAGTCATCATCCAGATCGAAATAATAATTGACTTCAATCTTTGGTATCACCAGGGTGTGACCGTATACGACTGGTCGGATATCAAGAAAAGCAAGACACCTGTCATCCTCAGCTACTTTGTGACATGGAATCTCTCCTGAAATAATTTTTGAAAATATCGTCGACATTCTAAAATGACTTAGAAGAAAATATCAAGTACTTCGAATTGCATTTCTCCACCCGGTGTTTTAACAGTTGCAAACTCACCAATTTTTTTCCCTAACAAACCACTTCCTATGGGACTGCTTACTGAGATTTTGCCTTCTTTTAGATTTGATTCGCTTTCGGAAACAAGGTGATAGGTAAATTCAATTTTATTCTTTGTATTGCGAATTTTCACCTTGGCCAATACCGTGACTTTTGAGTTATCCAATTGGGATTCACTGATCACCCGGGCTGTTGATAATACCTTTTCGAGATCAGCAATCTTCAGCTCCAGCATGCCCTGTGCATCTTTAGCAGCATCGTATTCTGCATTTTCGGACAGATCGCCTTTATCCCTTGCCTCTGCAATAGCACGGGAAGCTTCTTGTCTTCCGGTGGTTCTCAATTCGTCCAGGTCATGACTTAATCGGTTGTACCCTTCCTGAGTCATGTATTGAATATCACTCATGGTCAATAAAAATTTAAATGTTTTTGATTTGTACTATTTAACGCTGAATTCCGGCACGTAAATTTTTTTTGCGGTGTATATGGCGTCAAATTCAGACAGGTTGGTTTGTGTTTATGACTAAGATGAAAAAACGTTCTCAACTGTTACACCAGCTGAGAACGTTCAATATTTTAATAAGGCAAAGGTAAGCAATTATCATACCTCTGTCAAGACTCTTTACATTTTATAGCGGATACTGAAATTGTGTGTTCCATCAAATCTAAGGGTCGCCAGGTAAGCATAATCTATAGCAAACCGGCCGGTTGATTCTTTTTTAGTAGGAACTTCGATCGTGATCCCAGCGGATAAACCGGAATATAGCTGGTGCTGAGGATCATTTGGAGATATACCAAGATCATATCTGTAGGCTGCCCTGGCCATGAACATTTCTTTAAAAGAATATTCAAGTCCGGCGCCTATTTGGTCCACTGAAAAACTATTGGCCGTAAAATTTCCAACAGCTGTAAGACGATGATGCTGCCCTGCCCAAAAATCATAGGAAAGGCCAATATTAAGCATAGAAGGAAGTTCAAAACCAGCTGCGCGTTGGGTCACAGTGATAACATAAGGATCAGTTGGGTCCGGGTTTGGAGTCAATGTGGCCAGACCTTCACCGCTGAACTTCATGGGTGATCCCATATTTCGAAGAGAAACGCCAAATTTGAAATTGTCCTTTGCACCTGATACATATTGAACACCGGCATCCAGGGCGAATCCAAACGCACCTACGTCAGCTATTGTCTCCGAAATACCTCTCAATAAAATACCTACAGAAACCTTCTGGGCGAATGTATGGCTATACGAAAGTGCAAGGTTGAAAAAATTAGGGCTATATGTTCCTAATCCTCCTTCAGGGTTACCTACAGTAGTGACTTGAATTTCTCCAAAGTCCATTGCCGTAAGAGACAAACCAAAAGCTCCGTTTTCACCCATTTTTTGTGCCAGGCCAAGACTATTCATCCTGATACCTGTTCCTTCAAAAAGCCTGGTGTGGCCAATCACAAATTCAGTCTTATGTATCCTGGACAACCCGGCAATATTTATCTGCATCGCTTCTACACCAGATGCCATTGATGTAGTGATCGCATGTAAACCAGCATTCCTTGCCCATGGATTCAGCAGGAGTTCATATCCCCCGGCTTCACCCTGACGATCAGGATTTCCTGCATAAGTAGTGATAGCACTCAGGCAGAAAATGCCTGGCAGCAATTGTAGTAAAAGTCTTTTCATACCTTTCTTTCTTTCAACATATCTGGTTTTTCAATAATCCTTAGCTAACTCCGGCTCTCATATTCATTATAAACCACTTGGATCAAACTGACGACTGATCCCAAACCATTTTATCACCCTTTCACCTAAACCTGGTGCATTGACATGAATCAGGTACACTCCACTAGCTATCGGAATGCCTGCAAAATTCTTCAGGTTCCATTCAAGATCCGGTTCGATTTGGTTGACTGCTATAGGCGGCAAAGTTCTTGGAGGTGAATTAGGTCTAGCCACTTCATTTCTTTCATATTGTCGTATAAACCTGCCATCAAGTGAATAGATCGTAACTGTACACAATGCCGGAAGATTTGTGATTTTGACTGTATTGTCAAATGAAGATGTCTCATACTCACTAAATGCCAGATATGGATTGGGTACAACGTTTACTGCTGCCAATGCTTGCGGAATCTGGGCTTCTGTGAGGGGGACAGAAGTGACACCATTAAATTTGACTCTGTAGGTGGGATATTTGTTATGCTCACCATTTCCTACAGCTAATTGATATGGATCATCTACCCTCAATTTAATAGTCAGGTCATTAGGTATCAATCCTTCATTAAGTGGTAATAAATGAATCGTTGGATCATTAACTACTATTGGTATAGCAGTCCAGGTGATTTGTGCCAGAGATCTTGCTTTAATAATCCCTGTACGATCAAGGTCTTTGCGAAGAGCTGTACAGCCATCATAGGTCGAACGCATTACATAGACATATTGCTGACCTCCTACAAAAACTTCAAGAGGACTAATATTTCCTCCTCCTGAATTGACTACTATCTGGGCACCTGGATCCCAGATCATATCATAGGCAATATTACCTACCTGAAGTGCATCTGATACAAAATCCCTGTAGCACGAATTTTCTCCAAAGAATATATTCAGCCTTAGTCCTGTTTCAACATCAACTGCATAACCAGGAAACCATCCCATGCCGGTCAATGGATTACCACTTGCATCTTTTGCACCATCCGGATCAGGGAATCCATCCCCATCTTTGTCTGCTTTACCTACTGAAGGTCTTGAACGAGCCTGAAGGCTCTTCTTGTCACCTTCTGATTTTAACCCAATACCAGGAGCTGTTGTACTTGTATAATATGCATTGGCTGTTTCTACAACTGCACATCTACTCCATTTACTTGTATCTGAAGTAAGGATGATGTCTACATTATTTAATTTTTGAAGCGTGCCTCCGAATTGCTTGCTTTGTGATGATATTCCGGAAGGATCAAGCCATCCCGGGGTTATATTCCATCCCCCAGGATTTTCAGCAGGTTCATTCTGAATGAAATCTGTTAAAATATAGGGTACCCACGGTGCAAATGTTGAAAAGGCCCTATCTGGATCAAGTAAGTAATTAGGATATGTAGGTAACTCTGTCTGAACAAAATTGAAGATCGGAGATCCTCCAAAATCATCACCTATAAAAGAAAGCCATTCAGGCTTGCTGGCATCTTTGTATTCTAATGAATATCCGATTGTTCCATTTGATTTATCTACACGATCACCTGCATCATCAGATTGCCCGATGTAGACAGATATACCAAGTTCAGCTATAAGCTGTTCATTCAGATTGGACAATGGTTTTTCATTCGTATATATCTTTGATGGATCATTGACATTATAGAATTTCCAACCTGCATTTGCTGATAGCGAGTCAAGGGTCGGGAATGGATCTGTAAATTCAAGTATGTATTCACCATCTTTTACTACAAGCGGGTTAAACACTGAAACTCTGATCGGTGCAGCACCGGGAGCATAGGTTACTTCACCATGATTATTTCCTGATAATATTTCTTCAAGTTCTCCTTCGCCTAATTCAAGAAAATTTTCTCCCGCACCTATACCTTCAAGCCGTGTGACAACAGAACCTTCTCCATAAAGACCATTGATCTCCCGGAATGTCTGAGGATGTGGTAATGGATCATAAGTCTTGATGTTTCCTCTTCCTTCGAGATAAGGTGTACGCTGACCTATAAGATTGGCAGGATCGAAAGGTGCGAATTCATTATACGCATACGCAATGGCTGTGTAAAAATAATGCTTGTGATTCACTAAGCGGCGATCACCAGAAGCAAATTGATCTTCAGTAATATTGAATGTATGTTTGATGCCATCATCAGCTCCGCTCACTTGTTCTACAGGTACCCAAACATCAACATCATGAGGACCTTTAATTGTGGTCCAATTGTATAATTTATCAATACCATTTCGTTTGTCAACCTGGAAGACAAGTCTTGCTTTTGTCACATCTTCAAGATCACCCAACGTAACATTACCATTCAGCAACTGATATACCTTATAGCCTTCAAAAAGATACATACTGTCAAGTGTCCTTTCAGGAATTTCAAGGCCTCTCTCACGATACAGTTCATTTGCATTGTTAGAAGATTTGGTATCATTGCTCAGCACCATGATGAGTTGACGATCCAGTTCTATCCAATCGAGATCAGGAGCATCGGGGCCATTGGGAAGTATAAAACAATTATTAAAGAGCGCCTGAGCAAGATCGTCTGCTGAGCGAAGTTCATGCAGATCCGGACAAGGATAAACCTGATCAGGCACCCATACAACACCAATGATCAACTCATTGATTGCACCCGGATCTAGACGGAATGGACCTGTAGCCTGTACTGTTCTGGGGTCCATTTTCTGTTGGAATCCGGCAGAACACATTGACCAGTCAGCCGTACTGTTTGGATCTCCGGGAAAAGCGTAATTAATAATTTCAGCAGAGCCGAGGTTATATCCTGTCCCTCCCTGAGTGTAACGTGTGCCATCTCTCCAGGAGCCTGAAAGGAAGCGATAAAACTCAACATCTGTCTGAGGATCCCACATCGCAGAGGGCCATGATCCGGCTGTCTGTCTAACGTGATATGTAAATGATGACATGCCTAGTTCTATAAGCTTATCTAACTTATAAATGACCAAAGAATCACCAATTGTTCCAAGTGTATCAATTGGTGTATTGGGATAAGTGATCTTATCTATTGGCTCATCTAATCGAAAAGTATCGATGACCGGGACGGGCTTTCTTGGGCCTCTGAAATAATCAACACCAAGGATGGGCACATCATTACAATATGTAGATCCTCCTCCTGTTGAACAATCACAACCTATATCACCATCTGTTTCATCCTGATTGTATACATACATCATGCTTCGTGATGTATCACATCCGATGAAGTCATCTTCAGAGCATCCGAGATCCGGATCGACCCACATGCCGAAATATGTACTATCGATGACAGATACAGCTCTGTTGATCAGCTTGTACCTGTAAAAAGTCATGTCATTGATCTGATCATTTGTAGCATAGGCAAAGGCCTGAACCTGTACTTCCATACGAATAGGTTTTCCATTCGTATTCGTGTGACTGTTTCCTGCATCATTATATACCCAGAAGACGATCTCATCAGGGAAATTACTTTCTGTGGGACATCCTCTTACTTCGATAGCGGGATAATCACCATCACAAGGATCATATCTGTTATCATCGTTTGCATCAAAGAAAGCACCTAATCCCTGTGTATCGTTTGGCAAATCAAAATCATAATATTTACTCCAATATGGATTTCCTCTTGCAGGATATTTCTTTAATTCGTCGGGAACTGATTCGCAATCAAATGGAATTCCTTCAGTTTCTGCAAGCTTAAAGGCTTTAATATGATTTTTAATGGTTAAACCTTTTACGATAAAGAATTTATCCCAATGCAGACATGTATCTGCTCCGGTAGTACCAATAGAAGATAGTGGGCCAGGCCAGAAGTCATTTGATGTAGGGCCTCTATATGTCTGCGCTGCAATTTTTAAGTTGTGCGCATCATCAAAACCGCCAAGCCAAACAGCGCCTGCAAAAAGTGAAGAAACACCCGGAACACCAAGTGAAGGATCAACTTTAGGAATGATGTATTGACCTACACTCAAGTCCCACCATACATCTCCTCCGTCGAGAAGCCTGGCGCGCACGTTGTTGATCGCAAGGTCATATGACATTGTAGCGGGTGCACAATCCGATCTGTAACTGATCGGTTTATCCTTAGGATTCACTTTCGGACCCTGATGTGTTGGTTCTATATAGGCATAGGAAAGCATTGATGTCAACATCAGCATGCCAGCTAAAATGAGCCTTATTCTTTTTTCCATGGTATTCTTAACTGATTAGCGAAAGAATATTAAACTATTGATTGAAATTCAATTAAAACTGCACTTGAGCACCAAGATAAATCCGGCGCGGCAACGTGAAAAAATCAGGATTCAATAATCCCCATTGATAGGACAAGAGGTAGTTATCTACATCATCACCCCTACCTGAATCGGTAAGTGTTTGCAAAGTAGAACTACCATCCTGAGTAACAAGGAAGCCATCATCATATGCTGAACCAGAAGCTTTATAAACTTCGATTATATTTCTTGCATCAAGTAGATTTTCAACCCTCAGATATACATTTGCATAAAGCTGATGCTGTGCTGTCTCACTTAAAAGCCTGAAAGATTTATCTACTCGTAGATCAAGCGTGAAATTCCATGGAAGATGCGCCCCATTGATAGCGCCACCGACACCCTGGCTGCCAAAAATCTTTGGTTTTTGTTCATGCGTATATGGACGTCCTGAAGCTGCATTTGCCTGTAGACTCACACCTGCATTGGAGAAAACATCTTTTCCAAACCAAACCGGGCCATTGTATTGAGGACCACTACCATACCTGTAATCAATATTGGCAGCCAAACGATGTCTTTCATCAAAATTTAATGGTGAAAGATAGCGGAGATTACCTCTCCCATTGAGAGAGCCCTGAGACTCAGCATCCGAGCCTGTCCCGTCTGCAAACTGTAATGTATAGGCTGCAGTCATTTCAAGATTAGCAGTCCTTCTCAGATCATAACTGAAGGAGAATCCTTTCACAGTCCCAAAATCCTGATTGCCATATGTTTTATAATTATTTCCAGGAACACCAGGTACAAAGAGGTATACTCTGGTCTGGATCATATCTCTCAGTTCCTTGTAATAAGCACTGAGTGTAATAGCACTTGAATTTGTGATTTTTTGTTTAAATCCAACCTCAAAATCAATCGTCTTCTCAGGTTTCAAGTCAGGATTGTTTATCCTGTCGTTAGCGTTTGGTGTACCTTCTGACCAGTAATAATAATCCAGCGCTGTTGCAATTGTATTCGACGGTGGACGCTGTACAAGGATATCATAATGGACAAAGAAATTAGCATCATCTGATATCGGGAATGAAAATGCAAGACGAGGCATCCAGCTTACCTGTGGCGTATAATCCACGAACGATCCGCTGGGATCAAAGCTACGACTCTTGATATCTCTGTTTGCGGAGTTTTGTTCTACATAATATGGATTCGGAATTTCATTGCCCAGAATTTCAGAACCGTCATTTACAGGACTTCCTTCGGAGGTATACCACTGATCACCATCTCTGAATGCCCTGACATCTGTTGATCCATCAGATACAACATAGACTTTCCATTCAGGCTGAACTGCAGCAGGAATGGGCTCAGTTACACCCGGGAGATTATAAAAATCTTTTGCAGTGATGATCTCATATAATGAATAAGGGTCCTTCAATACTTTAGTATTCGCATCATAACGATCGACCCTGAGTCCTAAGCGGAAGATGATATCCTTGAATGTAAATTTATCCTGAATATAAGCAGCACTATAATTAGGTTTGTTAGCCGCTACCGGAAGTGTCCGTCTGCCTTCTAAATCTTCAGTTGTGAAGAAATCATCAAAACTTGTGGAGAATGGCAATTTGTTTCCCTTATAATCATACCCATAATAACTTATCTGACGGCGATTATTCAATTCTTCAGCTGCAAACATATCAAGGCTAAGATCTTTTGGATTGAGTCCATCAATATTGACATAGTCATGGAGTGATTGTCCTGTAAGTTCACGTACTTTTTTATAAAAAAGTAAATTCGGTTGTTCAACTACAAGTGTCTGGAACGTCGCGACGTCAAAAGTGTCGAGCACCCCATTTTGAAAGACCACGAGGGGTGCTGAACCGATAATTGAGTCGCTGTCCAGACCTACAATATGCGCATCATTTGCTGCAAATCGCATCGTATTCCATAGGTCTCTTGGATTCATAACCCATCGACGGGTCTGTCGTTGTTCGTAGACAAGGCCAAACTGTATGTTGTGTCGGCCTTTGTCAGATCCTCCGGGGAAAAGGTCAAATGAGGCATTGAGTGTACCGGTATGAATATCGTCATCTCTCTTGTCGAATCGATTATATATCGCACCGGTGCTGGTGTGTAGACTGGAATATACACTGCTGACGGTATTTGACCAGAAACCATTATAAGCGGAATAATTTCTGAAATTATTTACATTCTCACCTATGTTATAATTATTAAGAAGAGGATTAATTGAGGTAGATGGTGTATACCCTTCGCTGGAAAAAGTTTCAGTGCTTCCAAAATGTTCACCATAAAGAGTCGAACCAGGGAAAAGAGGTCTTGCAAAAAGACTTGTTGTGTCCTGTGCAATGCCTACTGACGGAACATAGGTCACATCGAACTTACCTACATACCCATAATCAAACAAATTGTCCCTATACCTGGAATCGCCTTCTTCATAATTGTTTTTTTCATAGCCATACTGAAGAGTGTAGGAAATATTCCGGATCAGGGCAGGTGCTGTCTGGTTATTGACATCCGGTGCACTAGCTCCAATGCGATGTCTGAATCGGAAATTGAACAGGTATCCATTTCGGTCTTTATACGGATTGTTTTGCCAGTTAAGCAAATTCCACGCTCTATTGGGTGAAAAATTCTCAGTTGAATTATAATAGCTGCCACCGACTGTCAGGTCTATATCATCATTGACTCTCAGATCCAGTTTTCCTGTGAAATCATATCGTGTCAGATCGGTATTTGGTCTTGCTTTAAGTAATTCAACATCGCTTGCTTCCAATCGCTCCGCGAGAAGGACAGGACTGCCATCAACAGAAGTTAAAGGAGCGGCTGAAACTCGATTGATAGCAGCTGCTGTAGCTCTGTATCCTCCAAAGGCCTGTGGATCAGAGTCTTTAAGATCCTTATACTGGCCTGATACGCGGAAACCAAGTATAGTTTGATTTGTGACTTTATTCTTCAGGATTGGACCACTCAGATTACCACTGAACAGATTATATCCATAAGGGTCTGTAGCCTCTGATGATTCTACTTCCAGAGAACCTGATAATTTGGATGATGGGCCCTTAGATGTCAATGATATCAAGCCTCCGGTCACATCACCATATCTTGATTCTATACCTCCTGTGATGACCTGTAGTTGCTCGATTTCGGATTGGGGAATCAGGTTGGTATTGGTGACGCGAATACCATCAATATAAAAGTTAGTAGCATCCTTTCTTGAACCACGGATATTAATATCATCTCCGCCATCGATGTTAGATAATCCGGCTGTCGTAGCTGCGATACCCATGATACTTTTCGTAGGTAGGTTTCGGATTTGATCGGCTGTCTTAATACCACCTTGTGTGGTATTGTCTTGTTCGATCAAAGGAACTTTGTAGGCGGTAACAACGGCAACATCCAGTTGAATACCGGCCTCCATTTTAAAGTCAAGCCTTATAGCCTTTCCCGCGAGGACGACGACTCCGGTCTTACGCTGATCGGGATAGCCGGTGTAGCTGACCAGGACGTCGTATGTGCCGGGGTCAATTGAAGAAAAAACATAATTCCCGTCGAGGTCGGTGGTTGTTCCTGTGATCTGGTTGCCATTTTTAAAAATGATCA
This sequence comes from Saprospiraceae bacterium, assembly GCA_049289835.1. GTDB lineage: Bacteria > Bacteroidota > Bacteroidia > Chitinophagales > Saprospiraceae > Opimibacter. The sequence goes on from JBATMM010000088.1 coordinate 16,051, forward strand.
CATTCGCATAAATGACGGTCTCTCCGCTAGCGGCATCTGTGACTTTACCTTCCAGTGATGACTGACTCCAGGCGACAAACCCGAACGAAGAGAGAATACTAATGAGGAGTAATCGTCTTATCATAAAATCTTATTTTAACCAACTTAGCAATGGATAGTTATAGCAAAATAGTCCACAATGTTACTAAATTTATACGAGTAGCTATTGAAGATCGTCCCGTAAGTATAAGAAATGACACTAATGGTTCAGCAACCCCTTATTTTATTATAAAACAATGACATAATTGCCGTATAGTTGACAGTTTACATGTTAAATTTCAACAATAAAAAAAGGGATGTAAAATAGATCTTCAAAGTCCTGATATAAGGGCCTTAATTCATACTATTCAAAAAGATACATATTACGGTTTCGCTCAAGTTCTCTGAAAAACGGATCCGTGAGATCGTCAATGAACTGAATAGCCTCCCCGGTACTTTTCATCTCAGGCCCCAGACGTTTGTCAACACCAGGAAACTTATCAAAAGAAAACACTGGTACTTTGATGGCGTATCCCTTCAATTGTTTGTCAAATTCGAAATCTTTGAGCTTATGTGATCCCAGCATGATCTTGGTAGCTATATTCAGGTATGGGATCTTGTAGGCTTTAGCAATAAATGGGGTTGTCCGGGAAGCGCGTGGATTAGCTTCGATCACATATACTTTCTCCTCAGATCCACCGCGTGATGGCTTGATGGCAAACTGAATATTGATCAGTCCCCTGATGTTGAGGGCAAAGGCAATCTTGCGGGAGTATTCGATCATCTGATCAATAGCAGATTGTGTAAGACTATACGGGGGCAACACTGCAGAGCTGTCACCACTGTGAATACCTGCAGGTTCGATGTGTTCCATGATGCCCATGATATGGACATCCTCTCCGTCACAGATGGCATCAATTTCAGCTTCTTTAGCACGCTCGAGAAATTGATCAATCAGGACCTTGTTGTCAGGCATATGCTTGAAGATACTGAGCACATGACGTTCAAGATCATGATCATTGATGACGATCTTCATGCGTTGACCACCTAATACATATGATGGCCTTACAAGTACAGGATACCCTACATCTTTGGCCACTTTCAACGCGGCATCAACATCTGTAGCGACTCCATACTGAGGGTAAGGGATTCCTAATTCTTTAAGCCTGTCTGAGAATCTACCCCTGTCTTCAGCCACATCCATGAAGGGATAATCAGTGCCGATGATTTTGATTCCGCTTTTATAAAATTCCTCAGCAAGCTTCAATGCAGTCTGACCACCCAACTGAACAATAATCCCCTCAGGTTTTTCTAATTCGATAATCTCGCGGATGTGCTCCCAATACACAGGTTCGAAGTAAAGCTTGTCTGCAATATCAAAATCAGTAGAGACCGTTTCCGGATTGCAATTGATCATGATCGCTTCGTATCCGACTTCTTTGATCGCAAGAACACCATGTACGCAGCAATAATCAAACTCTATCCCTTGTCCTATTCGATTTGGACCTGACCCGAGAACCACAATTTTTTTCTTGTCAGATGGAATGCTTTCATTCTCTTCCTCAAATGTGCTATAGAAATATGGTGTTTTCGCCTCAAATTCAGCAGCACAGGTATCTACCATTTTATATGTTCTCCTGATACCTAACTTATACCGCTGCCGAGTGACCTCATGCTCATGGATACGCATGACCCATGCGATCTGGGAATCTGAATACCCCATCTGTTTTAATTCCCTGAAGAATCCAGGAGGTATATCTTCTGCGACATTGAATAACTGAAGACGTTCTTCAGCTTTGACGAGATTTTTTATTTGCCTGATAAACCATGGGTCGATCAATGTCAGCTTGTGGATGCTTCGCTCTGATACACCTAATCTCAATGCATCTTTAAGTCTGAAGATCCGGTCATCGCCTGCGATCTCCAGACGTTCCATGATATCTGATGTGCTGATCCATTCCTTCATGTCCGCGCCAAGACCCGTACGGTTATTTTCAAGTGACTGACATGCTTTCTGGAGGGCTTCTGCGAATGTGCGTCCGATAGCCATGACTTCACCTACAGATTTCATCTGCAAGCCTAATGAATTTTCAGAGCCATGAAATTTCTCAAAATTCCATCTTGGCATTTTCACAATGACATAATCAAGTGTAGGTTCAAAAAATGCACTGGTGGTTTTGGTGATCTGATTTTTCAGTTCATCAAGATTATAACCGATCGCAAGCTTGGCTGCTATTTTTGCAATGGGATAACCTGTGGCTTTGCTTGCTAAGGCTGAAGATCGGCTTACCCGTGGATTGATTTCGACAGCGATGATATCTTCTGTCATCGGATCCTGAGCAAACTGTACATTACAGCCTCCGGAAAAATTACCTAACGAACGCATCATCATGATCGCTCCGTTACGCATTTTCTGGAATGCCGTATCACTCAATGTCATCGCGGGTGCTACTGTGATGCTGTCTCCGGTGTGAATACCCATCGGGTCTACATTTTCTACCGTACAGATGATGACGACATTGTTATTCTGATCACGGAGTAGCTCAAGTTCAAATTCTTTCCATCCTAATACTGCTTTCTCTACCAGAACTTCATGTGTAGGTGACGCATTAAGGCCTCTGCGTAATGCTTCCTCAAACTGTTCTTCTTTCATGACTATTCCACCACCAGTACCTCCAAGAGTATAACTGGGGCGAATGACTAATGGGAATCCGATTTTCTGAGCAGCTTCCATTCCCTCGAGGAAAGAATTAGCGATGTGACTTGGGGCAACCTTCATTCCTATCTTGATCATATGATCACGGAAGGCTTCACGGTTTTCAGTCAGTTCTATCGCGGCGATATCAACCCCGATCATCCGGACATTGTATTTCTTCCAGACACCTCTTTTATCGGCTTCAATGGCCAGGTTAAGAGCTGTCTGTCCGCCCATGG
>JBATMM010000089.1:0-3229 GCA_049289835.1 Saprospiraceae bacterium
GTTGGAAACCGCATCAGCCTTGCATCCTGTTGGGCCACAGCAAAAGATGAGACCAATAAGAAAGCGATAAAAATGAGGGTTTTTTGCATGATATTTTTGTCAATTGAAGTGTAAAAGAAACCTTTAAAAGCCGCCCAAGATAATTGAAAAGTCTCACCGACACTCCAGGTCCAAATGCCATGTTTCGTGGCATCATCGATTAAAACCTATTCGTTTTAATTTCTCGCAAAGACGCAAAGAAAAATTGTTTTTCCCACTTCCACATTTTCCGCCTTTTCCGCCCTTTCCGCCTTTTCCGCCCTTTCTGCCTGGTTGCTGAGCTGCAGCACTGGGTTGTGTTTAGCCGGTCGAAGCATTCTGCCCTCTTATAGTTTCCCTATATTTAATTCCAAATCTCCCTCTTATGACCAAGAAAAGACTCATTCGCAATCTCCTTTATTTTTTCAGCTTTTATTTTGGAATTTTAGTCATAGGCATACTGGTCTATTTTACGGACAGAACTGAAAAGGGAACATACTATGGTTTGTTCAAAGATGTGTTCCCAATCATTATGACTTTCCCCATAGCTTATCTCGGTTTTTGTTTCCAGCGAAGATCGAATTTTCAGATCAGCCTGCGATTATTGTGGGCCAATATGATCCATGCCGTCAATAAAGCCATCCTTTATACCGAGCATCGCATCGAACCACAGAGAGAATATTTAAGGGTATTGCTCCTGCTTTCCAAATCAATTGATGAAGTACGTGGTGTTTACTACAATATTCATCAGACAAAAACAGAAAAAGGTCTTTATCCTTTCGAGTCCCTGAAAAGTATCTATAAGATTATCGAAGAATTAGGTTCACATGATTTGAATCCTGATCAACTGAAAGCAGCCAATCTCAAAATCAAAGAGCACTGGCAAACGATCCGTAAAACTTTTCTTGCGGAGTTTGATCGGTCGGAACCAACGTTTATGGATACAAAAGAAATAAATAGCTGAGTCAGGTTGTTTTTTTGGATGTCGGATATTAGGATATCGGATGCCGGACTTTATTTCATTCGACCTCTGAGAATTTTAGAAGGAGATGATTACCTGAACATCATATTCCGCTCCGATGGAGCTCATGAGTCCTCATTTTTCTGTTGTTACAGATCTTTCGCTCCTATGGAGCTGTCTTACAACCAATGAAATATTATTGAATGTAACATCATATATTTATTGAAGTATGGGCAGTAAATTTTCAAGTTGAGCGAAGTCGAAGCATGCCGGATTAAAGGATGCCGGATACCGGACTCTATTTCATTGGTCAGAAAGAATTATTGCAGTAGGACATGATTCCTTGCTCATTATATTCCGCTCCGATGGAGCTCAGAAGATTCTTTTATGCTACCAGGTTACAGATATTTCGCTCCGATGGAGCTAATATTAAAACAAGAATCGTTTTGCGTCATGAGTCTGGCATCCGGTATCCTTTAATCCGGCATCCAAAATGAGATAATCATTCGTTATTCGTTACTCGTTATTCGTCACTCCTTTGTCTTCGCATACGTTTCCTTAAAAACCTCCGCATCACAAGCATAATATTCACCTTTCACACCTTTGATGAGATAGTCACCTTTCTTGGCTTTCATCAATCCCTCCATCGTCATGATCTCAAAATCATTGTCTATTCTACACGCACCGATAGGGATATCTTTTTTAGTGTAGGATTCAAATGGCAGATCATAATGCGAACCGGAAACAAAATATTCGCCATGCGTAGGTTCTGTATGCACCTGCATGAATCCTTTAAAATGTTCTTCATGAATATATTGCTTACCGGCTTTTTCACCAATCTCTGATAGTGTGTTCAGGTTTTTTGGATTATCCATTTCACCTATGGTTTCAAGCTGCTGTGGACTGAGCTTAACTCCAAGTGCTGTCATTTCATCTTTTCCAAATGTCACATTGTAGCGGAGATAAGTGAGGGCATGGAATCCAAGAAATAAATCATCCCTGAGATTTCCCATCTCGCTGTCAATTGTAATTGATGTCGGTGAATCACCCAGGATCTGCATGATCATCTGATTAGCGAGATTCGCATCATACATGAAGAAATCAGGCATTTTTGCAGCCCATTCCATCAGGTTGTTTTTCTGATAAGTTTCAAAGCTGCTCTTATTATCAGAATTGCCTGTGCCAAGTGAAACCAAAAGCATATTCCGTTTTCCAAGCTTCCATCGGAATGGATATGAATTCAGGCTTGCCAATAGAAATAAACGAAACGATGGATTATTGACCATGCTTATTCCACCATCAATGAAAGCTCCCTGCTCTCCGGAACTATCCTTCATGAACATCGGTAAAAAATATGTAGGAGCAGCAGCACTGGCCATGACGACCTGCCATAGCGGCCAGTTTTTATTTTGTTCATAAAATTTTCCTTCCGGATGATTGTGGATGGCCCAGGTACTAAATGTTTCAGCACGCTTTGAGAAAATGCATAGACCGGTGCGTATTTTTTCTTTATCACCTAATTGAATATCTCCGAAATAACTTTTTAGCGCAAGCTCAAGAGGCTTGTTGTCATATTTGACACCTTTAAACAGATATTGAAAGAATCCTGTTTTGTGTCCGAATATTTTACTGCCGAGTTCGAAGTATTTGTGTTTGATCTCACTCGCTTTCATGCCTATGGCAAGACCTGTGGCGATAATTGAACCGGTGCTGGTGCCTCCGATGAGATCGAAATAATCACACAGACGGAAGTCCGGATTATTATTTTCTTTCGCCAGCATTTCTTCAAGACGCTCGAGAAATCCCAGTGTCAATACACCTCTTATGCCCCCGCCATCGAGAGATAGAATCCGTTTTGGACCAGCTCCGTGAAGATGGTCATCAAGCTTGATCATATTCAATAAGGATTAAAAATGATAAGATATTCCCAGGAGACCGTTAAATGTAAAATAGCTATGTTGAACATTCAGCGGGAGGCGGTTTACTAAAGTTTTGGAAAAAGCACCTGAATGGATTTGAAATAACAAGTCAACGCTTAACTTTGTATTTATAAAATAACTAAGCCCTGCACCACCCACAAAACCTATACCGCTATACACCTCATCTTGTATATTCCCGGTGGTAAAATTGTAATAGGACTCGCTCATCTTCGTATATGTACCTCCTACTGAGATCATCGGTCGCAATTTTGTGTTGGTAGATCCGAAATTAAAAATAACAGATCCATCTACCTCCAAGTAAGGATAGTAG
>JBATMM010000090.1:0-4925 GCA_049289835.1 Saprospiraceae bacterium
GCATGAAGATGACCTTCCACGCCAAGAGCCGCCCAATCATCCAATTCTTCATTGACATATTCCTTTACTTTCTTAGGCTGCAGTCCCAAAGAATTTCCACACAGGTAAATCGATTCTTTTCCATTGACGAGCGGGATGTGGAATTGATCTCTGTATTTTCCGTGTGCCATACGATTTCTTGGATACTGGATAAAAGGATGCCGGATACCGGACTAACGATTTGTTTTATTGCCGCAAATTTCGCTAATTAACGCAAATTAAAATGCTGAATACTGCTTACTGAATACAGATTACTTTTTCCCCATCCACTCCAATGCCGATTTATACAAAAGCCATTCCTTTGTGTGATCACTGTAGGGCATATGCTCAATTAATTGACCGGGAACTTTTTCGCCAAGAGGAAAAGGATAATCACTACCCAATGCAATTTTTTCTGCACCGACTATATCAATGAGATAATCGAGAATACGTTCGTCGTGAACAAGTGAATCAATCCAGAATTTTCCTAAATAAGATCTGGGTGATTTATTATTATCAACAGCCACCAGATCAGGTCGCACATTGAAGCCATGTTCAATTCTTGCAATCGTACCAGGAAAAGATCCACCTCCATGTGCAAATGCAACACGCAATTTTGGAAAATTTTCAAACACACCTCCAAAGATCATGGAGCAAATAGCACGACTCGTTTCCGCAGGCATACCCACAAGCCAGGGCAACCAATATTTTTCCATTTCTGATGATCCCATCATTTCCCACGGATGAACAAATATGCAGGCATTCATTTGCTCGGCCGCTTCAAAGAAAGGCATTAATGCCGGATCATTGAGATTCCATGCGTTGACATGTGATCCGATTTCAACACCGACCATTCCAAGCTCTGTGACACATCTTTGCATTTCTCTGATCGCCAGATCAGGTGCTTGCAGAGGAACAGTGCCTATTCCAATAAACCGATCCGGATGACGACTTGTGACTTCAGCAATGTAATCATTGAAAAACCTGCTTGTCTCAAGACCATCTTCACCTTTTGCCCAATAATAAAATAATACGGGAATGATCGACAGCACTTGTTTATGCACAGCATCTGCATCACATTCTTTAATTCTCACAAGAGGATCCCAGCAATTGGATTCTATCTCACGAAAAAATTTATCACCGATCATCATCCGTGCACGACACTCACCACAATCTTCAAGATGCACGAATTTTCCATAGCCGAATTTTTCAATCCACTTTGGAATTTCGCGAGGGAGAATATGTGTATGGATGTCGATCTTCAACTGTGAGAGAGTGAGAGAGTGAGAGAAGTGAGAGTGTAAGAAAGTAAGACAGTAAGAAGATAAGAGAGTAAGAGATTATATCGAACTTTAATTATTATTATCATTATTTGCAATTTCGGGACATATATTAATGAAATTAAAAGAAAGTCCCCTTTAGGGGATTTAGGGGCTAATGAGGATATGCTACTGTTATATTCTTCGCCTCTGTAAAAAATCGCATCGCTTCCCATCCGCCTTCTCTTCCAAGCCCGGATTGTTTGACTCCTCCAAATGGTGTCCTCAGATCACGAAGCATCCAGCAATTCACCCAAACAATTCCGGATTGTAAATTCGAAGATACGCGGTGTGCACGTGCAAGATGATTTGTCCAAATCACAGAGGCAAGACCATAATTTGTATCATTGGCCATGGCGACTACTTCATCTTCAGTTTCGAATGGGATAATAGAGACCACAGGGCCGAATATTTCTTCTCTGTTCGTTCTGCATTCCTGTTCAAGACCTGTGATGATCGTCGGTTCCACAAAATATCCATCACCAAGTGCTCCTTTAAGTTTAACCTGATTTCCACCTGTTGCAATTTTCCCTCCTTCCTGTTGAGCAAGTTCAATATAGCTCATGACTTTATTCATATGCGCTTCAGATATCAATGATCCTATGTCTGTATCCGGATCCATCGGATCACCAATTTTCAAACGCTTCGTCCGGAAAATAAAATCAGAAAGAAACTTATCATACAAATTGGCTTCCACAAAAATCCTTGAACCACACAGACAGATTTGTCCCTGGTTACTAAATGCGGATCTAATCGTGGTCTGCAACATATTCTGATAATCGCAATCACCAAATATGATGATTGGATTTTTTCCACCTAGTTCAAGAGATACTTTTTTCAATTGCTCTGCGCAAAGCACTGCAATACGCTTTCCTACAGCAGTGCTTCCTGTAAATGAAATCGCTTTGACATCTTCATGTTTCACAATAGCTTCACCTGCTTCAGGTCCCGTGCCATGAACGATATTGAGTACACCGGAAGGTAAACCTGCTTCATTGCATATTTTTCCAAGCATTGCTGCAGTAGCCGGTGTCAATTCAGAGGGCTTTCCAACAACTGTATTACCAGCCGCAAGTGCAGGCGCAATCTTCCAGGTAAATAAATAAAGCGGAAGATTCCATGGTGAAATACATCCGACTACACCCAATGCATCTCTCAATGTAAAATTGAAAGCTTGTCCCGGCATCACATGCGATTCTGATGACCATTGCGTGGCAGCAGCGCCAAAAAATGAGAAATTAGAAGCCGCTCTGGGTATATCCAATTCACGGGCAAGTGAAATAGGTTTTCCCGTATCAAGACTTTCTGCTTCTGCAAATTCATCAATACGATCCGTGATCAGGTCGGCGATCTTTTGTAGAATGGTTTGTTTTTTTGCTAAAGGCGTTAACATCCATGCAGGCGAAGCGGCTTTAGCAGATGCGACAGCCAAATTCACATCCTCTTGGTCTCCTGCAGATACAGTAGCGTATTTTTTTCCGGTAGATGGATTGATGACATCCATCGTTTTGCCACTTACAGATGGGCGATATTCGCCATTGATGAAGTGTTCAAAACTTTTTATTATCGTCATAATTGATTTTTTCTGCCCCTAACCCCTAAAGGGGAACATTACAAATTTCGTTACTCGTTACTCATTACTCGTTACTCGTTACTCGTTATTCGTTACTCGTTATTCGTGATTCGTTGCTCGTTGCTCGTTGCTCGTTACTCGTTGCTCGTTACTCGTCACTGTCTTACATCTTCATGCGAAGAAAAATAAAATCCCAGATATTGCTTGAGTTCTTCAGGTAGAGCAGGCAATTCAGATCTTGGAATAAGCAAAGTGGCAACCTGATACAAGTCCGTAAATATCTGGTGATGCTGGGCAGTCGATTTGAGATACTGATGACCTGAAGATCCACCCGTGCCCGTTTTACGACCGATCATACGCAGCACCATCTGTGAATGTCTGTTGCGCCAATTGGTCAACATCTCTTCGATATCCATCAGGCGTGACAATAGGCGGTATGGTTGTTGTAAAATAGGTTCATCACGATAAAGAAAAATGAAGAGGGCAGCAAGCATGGCTTTGTATGAAAATTTCACTTCACCACGACTTCGCATTTCCTCAAATTGTGCAGGATCAAAGACGGCATTAAAATAAGTGCTTGTATCACCCATCATCGTCAACCTTTGTTTTTTAGTCTCTTCGGAAAGAATTTCGGACGCATTGATGGCATCTTTATCTTTCTGTATCATTCGCTCCACTGCTTTTTTATACGCTTCGAGAAAACTGAATTTGCTGAACTCAAGAAATGGTGTGCGGTCAAGCCATTCGATGACATGGGTAAGCAGAGATTTGTTTTCAATACTACGTTCCAATACTTTTTTCTGAGTCTCAGAAAAAACCACATCATAAGGCAAGTTGTTATAGGTCAGACGTTGCTCTTGTTTTAAACCAAGTAAATTTTCAACAATTCTGAATTGAAGACTCTGAAATCCACTCGCAGGAAATAGATATTGTCTGAAATCAAGAAAGTCCATCGCTGTCAATGTCTCCATGACATTGATTTGATCGATCAATAGCTTTTGTATCTCAATGATACGTTCAAGTCTGGTGACAGCTTTCAGGATCTCTACTTCATCCATCAGATTGTCTTCAAACATCAGGGAGATGGATTCCAGTTCATGTATAATCTGCTTGAACCACAATTCATAGACCTGGTGCATGATGATGAAGAGCATCTCATCGTGGGCTACGGATTCCTCGACCTGTGCTGAACGGGGATGCTGGGCATCCAGGATTTTATCCAGTTGCAGATAAGAATGGTAGTGAACGGAGGTAAATTTTTCAGACATAATTATTCGTTGGCAATATAAGCTGTTCCTTTTATTTCGATCAATATCTGAGGGCGGGGAAGATCGGCGACTGCAACTGTAGTTCTGCAGGGTCCTGTGTTTGGAAAAAAGGAATTATAGACTTCATTGTAGGCATCAAAATGAGACATATCTTTTAGAAAAACGGTGACATCGACCAGATGCTGAAGGCCTCCTCCATTGAGTCCGAGATAATGTTGTATATTTTCTAAAACTGCTTTGGTTTGTGCTTTAATTTCAAGAAGCCATTGACCATCAGGTTGTAAATCGGCGCCGGCGTATGAATTATCAGGCCGTCTTGAACTCGTCCCTGAGATAAAAACCCATGGTCCAATTCGCCTGGTATGGGGATAACGACCTAGTGGCTGTGCACGATCCGAAGCGATGATGGTATCTTTGGACATATCTCTTTAATTGGACTTGCTAAGGTAGTTAATCCTCTGGCGACAAAAAGCAGGGAGCAGGGGGCAGAGAGCAGGGGGAATTCCTTTACGTAAATATATTTTAATTAATTTCTAGGTAATTAGTGGTGAAAGACCAATGGGCAACAGGCAATAAGCAATAAGCAAAATGAAATATAGTCTATCATAATTAGCGAAATTATTTTTAAAATGAATTCTGCGTAATTAGTGGTGAAAGACCAATGGGCAACAGGCAATGAGCAATAAGCAAAATGAAATAATAGTTTAAAAAAATAGGTGTAATGGATATTAATCTAAAAGGTAAAAA